>JAECQY010000001.1 GCA_016000045.1 Myxococcaceae bacterium
GCGTCTTGTTGTTGAAAACGCGTTCGCTAATTCCCCAAGGAATCCAGGAATCGGGCAAATCTTGACGCACGCCTGCCGGCAAAGGCTCTGGTTGAGGCGGTGGGCCACCGGCGGGAACCAACCGTAGCCCCGGCACCGAATCCTTGGCTTGAGAAGCAGGCAAAGACAACCCACCCGGTGCTGCATCTCGAAGCTCCAGCCCTATCTTCAAAGCTCCTGCCTTCGAACATTTCTCAGGCAGAGACCCCAGCTCGATCAATCGCAAGAGCTCTTCTTCCGCGGCCGAAGCCTCCGAAGCTTTGTCTATTTGACGCAGCCTGTGCATCTTTTGTCGGAGCTCTTTCATGCGCTGGTCCCGCTGGATCATTTGCGCGATGTAGTCGTCACCGATGCGAGTGAGCGGCACCCAAGCCGAACCGAGCGAAAGGGGCTTTACCTCTCGAACGCTGTCTCGAATTTGCCGACCCATTCGAGCCACTTCCGAGTAAGCATCTTGCAACCAAGCTGGGCGATATCCCAGCAGATTCCAAGCGAACAAGTTGGGGGATAAAGCAAAAACAAAGAAAATAGAAACGAAGATTTGATTCATACAAATAAACACTCTCCTCTCATTGACGAGGCCATTCAAAAAACGACTTTCTCTGTTCCTAGACTTTCCACTAAAAATCGTCAATGCTTAAACCGATTGGATCAGGGCAATCGCAAAAGGTGCTAACCGGGCACATAGGTGACACTCTCAAAAAGGAGAGTCACGATAAGCGATTCGTACCGATAACGGAACACCGTTTGCGGGACTCGGGGTAGTCAGGCTTAGTCGTCTATCCATCTGGTGGCTGAAGTTGGGGATTCTCCCTGAGCGCATGGAGCCAAGAAAACCACAAGTATTTGACCAATGGGGTACAAATGCGTTAATCAAGACGGACATCCTGACAAGAGTCGCGAAAAGAGTCGAAAATGTTGAGCGCAGAAGTTGAAGATATTATCCAAGATGCTTTTCAAGAAGCGCACCGACGTAGCCACGATGTGGCGACGGTAGAGCATCTTTTGTACTCTCTCCTGGAAGATCGAGACATTCAGCAGCTTTTGAAAAATTGTCACATTGATCCCAACCCCATTCGGTCTCAGTTGGATCTTTATCTGGATGCGGAGATTGAGAAAGTAAGCTTCGACGAAAGTCGCATCAAAATTGAAGCCAGCCTTGGATTTCAACGTGTCATCGAAAGCGCTACGATTCAAGCTCGTTCTGCCTCGCGCCAATTGGTGTGGCCCTTTCATCTCTTGGTGGCTATCTTTGACGAAAAAGAAAGCCCGGCGCTTTATTTCTTGGCCCAAGCGGGCCTCTCCAGGCTTGAGCTCGTGTCTCATATTGGGGATCCCATTCAAGACGACGAAGAAGACTTTGGAGACGTTTCAAACGCGCTGGAAGCCTTCACCGTCAATCTCACCGACAAAGCCAGGAATGGCGAACTGGACCTTTTGGTAGGGCGCCAGGAAGAGCTGACTCGTACCATTCATGTTTTGCTCCGACGACGCAAAAATAACCCCTTGCTTGTAGGCGAAGCGGGCGTTGGGAAAACAGCGATCGCCGAAGGACTCGCTCAAAAGATTGTCTCAGGCGACGTTCCCAAAGGACTCTTGGACGCTCAGGTGTATTCGCTGGATCTGGGATTGCTGCTGGCTGGGACTCGTTATCGAGGCGATTTTGAAAATCGCTTTAAAGCGCTGATGAAAGCACTTCGAGAAAAACCAGGAGCCATCCTACTGATTGATGAAATACACAATCTGGTCGGAGCGGGCTCTGCTTCCGGCAGTGGACCGGATGCGTCTAATCTCCTAAAACCCATCTTATCGGATGGTCACATTCGTTGCTTAGGCACCACGACATACAAAGAATATCGCACGCACTTCGAGAAAGATCGCGCTTTGGTTCGACGGTTTCAAAGGATTGATGTGGGAGAACCGACCGAAGACGACTGCCTCAAGATACTTCAAGGTCTGAAAGCGCGTTACGAGGAATTTCATGAAGTTCGAATCAACGCCAAAGCCCTTCAAGCCTGCGTGTTGCTCGCGAACCGATATTTGCCGGATCGGCATTTGCCAGATAAGGCCATTGATATCTTGGATGAAGCGGCTGCAGGTCTCAAACTCAAGGCTAAGAAAAATCCGATCGTTTCCGAGCAAGAAATACAAGCGACTGTGGCTCGTATGGCGCAAATACCGGCTAAACAGATCAATCCGGATGATCGAGCCTCTTTGCGAACTCTCGAGCAGCGTTTGAAAAATCTTGTATTTGGCCAAGACAAAGCCATCGAAGAATTGAGCGCTGCGATTAAGCTCTCGCGAGCGGGCCTGAAAGAACCTGAAAAACCGATTGGCTCTTTTTTATTCACAGGACCCAGTGGAGTCGGAAAAACTGAAATTGCGAAGCAATTAGCCAACGAACTCCAGATTGCTTTGATTCGCTTTGACATGAGCGAATACCTAGAGCGTCATGCCATCAGTCGCTTGATTGGAGCTCCACCGGGTTACGTTGGATTCGAGCAAGGCGGCCTGCTCACCGATGCAGTCTACAAAACCCCTCATGCGGTTTTATTGCTCGACGAGATCGAGAAAGCGCATAGCGATGTCTACCATATGCTGTTGCAAGTCATGGACTACGGAAAATTAACGGATAGCAACGGTCGTTCCACGGACTTTCGCCATGTTGTTTTGATCATGACCAGCAACGTGGGCGCTCAGGAATTGGCGCAACTGCGCATTGGATTTGGAGACACCACCAACGTCGGAGCCGATGAAACCGCTTTTAAGCGGCTATTTTCACCAGAATTCCGAAGTCGACTGGATGCTCGCATCTCATTTGAACCCTTAAAACAAGAATCCATGCGCTGCATCGTCGAAAAATTTCTCACCAAGCTCGTCGCACAAGCCCAGGAGCAGAAAGTCAGGCTTGAGATCACAGAGCGAGCAAAAGATTATTTAGCCCAAAAAGGCTACGATCGAGCCCTTGGGGCTCGACCTTTGGCTCGGGTCATCCAAACAGAGATTAAACGACCACTCGCCGAGCTTATCCTGAACGCCGAGTCAGCCGAGCTCCAGGTGAGCGTCGACTTGGACTCTTCAGAGCTTCGACTCAAAACGCTCAATTAGCGATTTGTAGGGTGTTTCAACAAACGACAAGACTCGTTCGCATCGCATCCCAAGTAAGTTCGAAGAACCAATCTGGCTTTCTCGAATTCAATGTCTAGGGACGATGCCCAGGTCTGAAGATTCTTTTTCGTGACGTGACATGCCTCAGAGATGGAACCATGGTTTCGCTGAGCTTCAATATCCGTGTCTAAACATCCGCTATCTGCCAAGAGTTCGATCACCCTTGCATCCATCGTGGCTTCAGCAGACAAAGTTTCATTCGACAACTCCGAGTCTGATGCTTCCTGCCTCGAATCCGGAAGGGCCGCAGGGACTTCGTGAGCAACCGATTGGTCACTGACTGGTCGAGCTTCCAAATTCGTCGCCACTTTGCCATTGTCTGAACCACAAGCAGACAGAAACAATCCCAAGACTAAAAGATATTTCTTATTCATAATTCCTCGAGGGAATAAGTTTATGGGTTCGACAATTAGATGTCAACAGGGCGAAAGAGTGCCTTGTCAGCGGCTCGGGCCACGGAACGTTCAGTTCTTTTCGAAACTTCTTCTCACGGATAAAACAGCCTTGTAACGCTTCACAATCACGACGGCCAAGAGTATCCATGCAAACATCAGCGACATGGCAATGTGCATGACGTAATCTGAAAACTGGATCGAGATTAAGAAAATCATCAAAAGAGCCGCGCTGCTTTTGGCGACTCGGTAGATGAGAATATCAATGAGAGCCTTGCCTTGTGTCTTCTCCAAATGACTCAGAGGAATGTACAACATCTCTTTAGAAGCTCGAAATATCGAGTAGTCAAAACACTTGCTGGTCACTTTCAAAATCGCTGCGGTCAAGAAATGAGGCGACACGATAAAGCTCAGGATAGCAAGTCCAAGCGTGATCGGAATCCCAACAAAAACTCCCCCCGTGCCCAAACTTCCGATCACCATCCCCGAAAAAAACTGTAAAAAGGTAGCGAACACATCAATGACAGCATGCACCTGACCAATCATCCCGGTCCGAGCATTCATTTCAGGATAGGCTATCTCGAGTGCTGCATTGAATTGCAAATCCACTAACGAAATCGATATCTGAACAATGGCGATCAAAAATAGCAGAGGCAACAAGTAGCGACTGTTTCGAACGACCGACAGACTTCCCGCTCCCAATTGCTTCACATCGCTTTTCTTAAAAACAGGCTTGCCTCCAAGTGTTCTTGAAAATGCAAGAGTCAAAATCGTGCAGAGCCCCAAACAAGGCAAAACCCCCAACAAAGCCCATTCCGTTCCGATTCGCATCGAAATAGGACCCACCATCAAATTGACCGCAAACCCGCCCAAGGAACCCATTCCCAACACAATACCATACGACTTTCGCGCGGATCGGATGTTGAACAAGGTATCCGCAAGGCTCCAGAATATCTCCACCAGCAAGATCATATAGACTTCTCGCCAAACGTAGAGGCCATAAACCGCATAAGGAATCTGCATTTTAAAGGCCAATAACCCAAGACACAGGAGAAGAGAGCTGAGAGTCGCGGCTCCTCCTAACAGCGCCAACAGCGAGTAGCGCGCATTGAATCGATTGTAGACCGCCATCGCAACGACTGTCGCGGCAGCGGAAAGCAAAAATACATTGGGAAGCCCCTTCGCACCGTAATGCTCCAGGAAAAGACTGTCGGTTACCGGCCGAGCAAACCCGTAGCTTGCGATAATGCACATTTGCAAAAGCGAAAACTGGAATAGCTTTAACTTGGAGGGTGATAGGTGGGAAGTCACCGTGCTTCTTTAAACAAGCGCGGATTGATTTTCAATGGGCATCCTTTGTAAGCTGAATCATGCCACTGAGTTTGCGAACGCTCACCCTGAAAGACAGCTTTACGCTCTACCACCTGCTTCTCAAAAACAAAGAACACTTAGCACCGTGGTTCGAATGGGCCCATGACATCGGGAGTATCCTCGATTGCACGGAGTTTATTCAGCAATCTCAAAACAGAGACTTTGGTATTTGGAACGACGGTACCATGATTGGAGTGGTGGGGCATCACGCGATCAACTGGCGCCACAAACACGCGGAGATCGGATACTGGATTGCTCAAGACTGGCAAGGAAAAGGGCTGGTCCAGCAAGCAGCCTCTTCGCTCATTGCTTACCTTCTCCATCAATATCAATTAAACCGAATTGAGATTTTGTGCACCGTTCATAACCAAAGAAGCCGCAAATTAGCTGAAAAATTAGGATTCACCTACGAAGGAATCCAACGCGAGGGTTATCTCTTTAGGGACCGCTATTGGGATGTCGCTTGCTATTCCTTGCTCGCTCGAGAGTTTAGAGCCCGAGTTCCGAACGAGTTAATACATCTTCCTTCGATACATCCACAGACACCCCTCGTCCGAGCAATGGAACTTGGACCGTAAGCCGATTTCTTCCATTCGCTTCTTTTTGAACAATCCCCCAAACCCCTTTTAAGCTTCCTTGAGCAATTTGAACTTCGATTCCAGGAACCAAGCAGGCAGTGGGTTCTACCTGCAACCCTGCGAGCGCTAAAACCTTCAGGCTTTCAATCTGTCGAGCAGGGATGCTGGGTGCAATTTGGCCGGATGACAAAGCGCTGAACGAACGACCCACAAAGTCGTAGATCGGTTTCAGCCGAATGATTTCGATGCGCGCTGGTGCGCTAAGTTCTAATCGTACGAACAGATAACCCGGGAACAGAGATTGCTCCAAGCGCTTGACGCGATCGCTCCAGGCTTTGCGCACCACCTGAGTGGGGAGAAACGTTTCTACTCCGTGCTGATTCAGCTCTTCAGAAACGGCTTTTTCTTGACGGATATAAACGGAAAGAGCGTACCACTTAGGTCCCGGACTGTTCGCCATACGAGCTATAATATCGCCCGAACTGGTAATATTTCCCAAAACCATAGACTTCGCTTCTTTGAGGAGAAAAATCGTTCAAAACCGTCCCAAATATCCGAGCACGAGCATCCGTCAGCGCGCGCAAGGTACGAAGCACTGAGGCTCGATAGCTCTCTCCGCTCTTGATCACCAGCAGCGTGCCATCCACTTGAGTGGCTAAGACAATGGGATCGGTGACCGCATTCACAGGAGGAGCGTCAAAGATAATGCGATCGTACTTGGTTTTTAATTTCTCCAATACCTCCCGGAATCGAGCCGTGTGAAGCAGCTCGGAGGGGTTTGGAGGAATGGGACCTGAGGTTAAAACGTCGACATTGGAAATGGAAGTCGTTTGAATCGCACGGGCTAAATCATGCTCTGACACAATTAAATTCGATAACCCTACCTCGTTCGAAAGTTTGAAACTCTGATGAACACGAGGCCTTCTGAGATCGCAATCGACCAGCAGCACACGATTTCCCGCATTCGCCATCGCAATCGACAAGTTAATCGCTGTCGTTGTTTTGCCTTCTCGTTCCGCTGAGGAGGCCACCAACAAAGATTGAAACGGATGATCGGGCGACATAAACAACAAATTCGTTCGAATCCCTCGACAGCATTCCGCCACCGCGCTTTTGGGGTTTGCTAAAGCGTAGAAATCGCGATTGATGATTTCTTCACCCGCAATCGTCGGCAAAACACCCAAGAAAGGAAGCTCGAGGGCGGCCTCAATATCGCTCTGCGTCTTGAAAGTTTGATCCATCAACTCCAACACAAGGGCAATGCCGATCGATAGAAACAAAGCCAGCAGAAGCGATACGACCAAATTGATTCGCCAATTGGGTTGGTAGGGCTTCGGCGGAATCCGAGCTTCATCCATCAAAGACACATTGCTCGATTGCAACATGCTGGTCACATTGATCTCTTTGAGACGATTCGTGACCATATCGTAAAGCTTCGTATTGGTATCGACTTCCCGTTTCAGGCGACCATAGTCATAGCTCAGTTTGTTCAGATGCGTTTCTTGCTCGCGCTGCTCTTGGATGGCATGCTCGAGGCCCATCTCTGTTGTGAGAAGGCTTTGACGATCGCGCTCTAACAGAGCGATGGTATTTTGAACTTCCTCTTGAACGGTTTTCTGAAGCGAGCCCAGCTCCAAATCGACGACTTTTAGTTTAGGGTGATCGGGTAAGTACCTGTGTTCGAGTTCGAGTCGCTTAGCTTTAAGCGCAATCAACTTTGTTTTTAAAGCCCCCATCATGGGCGCATTCTGAACTTCCGACAACGAATCGAGCAGTTTGGGATTCTCAGACACGCGCGCAAGCGCTTGAGCATTGACACGGCCTTCGATCTCTCTGGACTGGATTTCAGCCAATCGAGCCGTGAAAGTACCCATTCGTCCCTTGATCGCATCCATCTGACTCTCAAAGCTTGCATTCAGAATTCCACGCTCTTCCATGAACGCATACAAAGCTTTTTCGGAGTCGTCGAGCTTCTTCTTGAGTGTTTCGTATTGAGCCAAAAGCCAGACTTCAGCCTGTGTAGAGCTTTCTCTTTTTTTCGCTAATTTGTAGTCCAAATAAACTGCTACAACCGTATTCGCCAGTTCAGCTGCGAACTTTGGGTCCCAATGAATCGCATCCACCGAAACCATTCGGGTCTTTTTCTGTGGATTGATGCTAACGTAGGTAGGCAAAAATGCTTCAGGGTTCAAATCCTGGAACTCTTTGCGTTTCCTTAGATTGAGCCGTTCGTAAACTCGATGGGAAATTTGACGGCTTAGCATGGTCAGATATTCTGTCTGGAGATTCGCTTCTTCTGAAAACCAATTGGAGCTCGGTGTGACTTCTTGCAGGCCGGTTAAAATCTGAGGAAGGTTCGGCATCACCACCATCGTAGCCGAAGCTTTATAGAGTTTTTGTGTTCGCGCCGTGTAAATAACTCCCAAGAGAAAGACGGAGATAAAAACCGTCAAACAAAGAGGCCATCGTCTCAAAAGCGATGTCCAATAGCGCTGAAAATCCAAATTTTGCGAAGAATTCACAAGAGGCCTCTTTTAAAAAATGCTCTGAGGAACAAAGATAATGTCTCCAGGAAGAATGGGAATATCGGGAGCTTCGCCTCGGCCCATGTCGGACACTTTTGCTGTGAATCGTATAGACTTTCCGGCGTCAGACCGTGTGACACAGGCTCGATTGGAAGCCGATTGAGCGGTTGTTCCACCCGCTTTCGCAATGGCTCCGATCAAAGTCATGTTTTCCTCGTAGACATAAGGCCCCGGCGATTTCACCTCGCCCAACAGATAAACTTTTCTCGAGTTGGATTGCTGAATCAAGACGGAGACATCGGGATCTCTCAGGTATTTTTTTTGATATTCCAAGGCAATCAAATGAGCCGCCTCTTCCGAAGTCCTTCCCGTCATAGGAAGAAATCCAATCAAAGGCATGCGAATCGAGCCATCGGCACCAATCTGTCGGCTTCCGGATAATTCCGGTTCGTCAAAAATGCGAACTTCGATCACATCTCCAACTCCTAAAACAGCTTTTCGAATGCTAGCGAATTCCGGTTCGACCCTCGCTGAATGGACTCCCGTTCCCTGGTGAACACAGCCTAGAAACCCGCTCATCGCTAAAAAAAGTGACAGAATCGTTTTCATCAATAAACCACCCGAATGAATAAATGAATTTGGTAGCGCGTATAAAGTGATTCAAAAGTACCGCCATCTCCTCGAGCAACCCAACCGGAAGGCCCGAGAATCTGAGCCTCATCCGGATTGCTATTCGTCCATCTCCAAAATCCATCTGCCGCCAGCCCCAAACTGCACGCTTCGTTCATGGCATAGGCCAGACCGAGTTGCGTTTCGACAAAGAAGTCCGTTCGGTTGACCCAATTGGGATCCAGGCGATAATCGATGCTGGAAAGACTGGTATCGGGTTTGCCGTATTCGAATAGGCCGAAACTGGGTTTTAGCGTAAAGCTGTACTTCTGCGCCAGTTTTTGTTCGTAACGAAGCGAAAAATGATGATTCACCGAATCCAAATAAATTGGCGTAGGCGTCATTTTTCGAGAGGCTGAAAGACCCAAGGCAGAGCGCTTCGTGGGGGTCCAAGCCAGCATCGCATCAAAACCGATCGGGAAGAAGGTCGAAGCCAAAGACCTGTCTTTAGTTCGAAGCAAAATCCGTGAAAAGGAGGCACTGCTGGATAAAACCAACTGTTCCGTGATGCGACCGCTGAGCCCAAGACCCAGGTGAAGAGGGTTTGTCGTGACCCCTACTTGGTTGCTGTCGACGGATCCAAAAAAGCCATATCCCCCTTCCAAAAATACGGCTGTTTTGGGTAAAAACTGCCACGCCAGTCGACTGGAAAGCCCATACGACTGGTTATTTAAGATTCTAGGTTGAGTCGTTTTTGCGCCCAATGAAATGCTTGGATACCCCTGAGCTTGGTAGTCTCCTTGAACGGTCCAGGCTAATTTTCCACTGCCAGGGCGCCAAGTTTCCCCCACGGATAGTTTTCCGGTGAGGTTGGTCATATTTCCAACAAACAGTTCTCCCAAATTTCGAGAAGCCATGACGCCGCCACGGCTAAAAATGGAGAATTGAGCATTCGGATGATAGCTGCTTGCAGCTTCCACCTTCCCCGAAAAAACCAAAAATCCTGGATTATCCCCGAGGCCCATCAACCAAGCTAAAGTCGTCGCTCCTGCCGCCTCCAACACCAAGCGTTTGCTTTGGTTTGCGAAGGAGAAGGTTGGCGTCATCCGAAACAGAATGTCACTCGTCGATTTTCCTGCGCGTTGAGCATCGGTTTTAGAGTAAGGATTCGTGTTATACCCCAAACCAGCCTCCAGCGAAATCATCGGTTTTTGCCCTGAAGTTCCTTGAGCCCACCTAGGGCCCGCTCCCACAAGCATCCCCAAGATGCTGATGTACTTCAAAAGCCTAGGCATCATTCACCGATACGAGCGAAGTTCCATCTCATGCTGGCTCATCCAAACCCGCACTTCTCCATTGACCCCTGTGTCCCAGACTCGAGCTCCTGAATTTTTCCACCGCAACACCACCTCCGCATGGGGGAAACCAAATTGATTTCCAGGCTGCGTGCAAAAAACAACCTCACTGGGTCGAACTTGCCGAACCAGGTGTTCAGAAGACGAGCTTCGAGAACCATGGTGTGGAACCTTCAGCACTTGGGCATGCCACTGAGCGTTCGCCTGCTGTTCCACTGCGGCTTCCAGATCGCCCGGCATCAAGACGCTATTTTGACCCCATGAAATTTTCATCACGATGCTATTGTTGTTCGTTGACCAATTTGGATTTAGCTTTTGAGGAGCCAGCACCTCAATCGCTGCATCGCCGATGGGGTGAACGCCAAAAATCTCAGGCAACATGCGAATGCGAGTCCCCTGACGCCGGGCCAAGTTCGTGATTCGCTGGATCATGGGGTGATCCAGCGAAAACCCAGTGTGCCACAATTCTTGAACCGGCATCTGTTCTAAAACGTAGAGAAGCCCCAAAGCATGATCCAGGTCAGGATGCGACAAAACCATCAGATCCACCTTCGAAATATTTTTGCGCCTTAGCTGTCGGATCAATCCTTCTTCGCTGGGCCCGCCATCCACAATCGCGATATAGCCATTCGGAAAACGAAAAAGCGTCGAGTCCCCTTGACCAATCGCTAGGAAAATCACTTGCAAAGCCTTACGAGTTCGTATGCTTTCCTGGATCACCGGCCATAAAAAACAAGCTAATACCCAGCAAAGAGCCAACAACTTGCCAGGGAGCCGGCGCTTCCAAGTACCAATAGCCTCCCAAATAATCTCCCAAACCTTCACACAGTGCCTCAATCATCCCTGCAAACATCGCTGCGCTGGATACAAATCCCAAAAGCGCTAAAAGAATCGCTGGCGTTTGTAAGAACAAGGCGACTGGAACCAAAATCCAGTTGGCCACAATGCCGCCGATCGCTAAAGCTCCGAAGTAGTAAGCGGAAAGAGGCAAGGTCATCACTCCAGCTCCCAGCATCCCGCCGACTAGAATTCCGTAAATCGCTAAATAAGACAGGGTAAAGCTCGGGTCCAAAACGGATTCTGGCCACAGAAACACCGAGATCCAACCCGCTAGGCCAAAAGCATCCCAGAGACTCACGGACCGTTCACCCAGCAAACCGACTAAAAGACTCGAACTCATCAAAGCCGCTCGCACAGTGGAGGCCGAGCAACCCGATAATAATACAAAACTCCAAATAGCCGACAGGCTGAAGATTGCGGCTGGACAACTCGCCCACGATCGTCTACCAATGGCCGGGATCAGCAGCAAAATCCCTCGCAAAATCACAAAAAACAAAAACGACAGACCGCTGACTTGAAGCCCACTCACCGCCAATAAGTGCCCTGCTCCCACACGCTGGTAAATTTGCTTTTGCTCGTTCGAGAATAAGGCTGTATCGCCAATCATCAAAGCCAGCAAAACAGCGGCGTAGCGTGGATTTCCCGCCTCTTGAATCCGATTTCTGAGTTTTTGCCGCTGCTGACTCCAAAAGTTGGCCTCGGCATGAGTTTGCAGCACCTGAACTTTGAAGGGGTTGGAAACCCGAAGGTATCCATCCAAATGACGGGCCAAGGCAAACCAATACCCATCCAAGTCTCCAGGGGCCAAAGCGTGTTGTG
This sequence comes from Myxococcaceae bacterium, assembly GCA_016000045.1. NCBI lineage: Bacteria > Pseudomonadati > Myxococcota > Myxococcia > Myxococcales > Myxococcaceae > Myxococcaceae bacterium. Next base: position 11,697 of record JAECQY010000001.1, read on the forward strand.
GAGGGTGAACCACTCCCCACAACGCTAAGCGATCCCCGACGAAAACAGGTTTTAGAGCCGCTCCCTCTCTCAAAGAGACTTGGAGACGATAGCCCCGATCGCTGCGAAACCAAATTCGCCTTCCGTCTTCCAGGGTGTCGAACACTTCTTCCACAATTCCATCGATTCGTTCGTATTGTTTGGGTAGACGGCTCAAGCGATCCTCAAATTCGATCCGCCGATGCTGAGATTGAAAGCCACAAAGACCCCCAATACCGAGGATGAGAGCGAAGGCTCTCAAAGTTCTGGGGAGATTGAAGAGACCTAGAAGGCCCGATAAAGCGGCCAAAATCCAGCCATACGAAGGAATCTGAAGCACAAAACCCCCGTAGGTTCCAACAAGCGCGATCACAAAAATGAGAAAGCTCGGGGCCATGCTTACCAACAAAGGCCGAGGAAGTCGAAAGCAAGAGCCCCCATGGCGGCAATCACTTCCACACTGGCTTTTCGTTGAATTCGAGTGGATTCAAACAACCCCCAGGGCGCTGGCTTTGGCAAGGCAAGAAGGTACTGAACCACCTCCTCCTGAGTAGCCAATTGCCGAGCCTGCAAACCATACTGCAACAGCGCTTGCTGAAATTCCAGCGCAGACTGAAATCTTTGCGCACAGTCTCGTGCCAGCGCCTTTTGAAGAATCGCCTTCAGTGTAGCGCTCAGAAATTCGGGAAATTCAATCGAGCATTCATCGATCGCTTTAAGCGTCAAAAAATCGGTTTCGCGTTTGAAGAGCCTTTGACGAGTCAATAGCTCATAAAAAATCACCCCCATCGAAAACAAATCGCTCTGAATGCTCAGGCTTTTTCCAGCAGCCTGCTCGGGAGACATATAGGCGTACTTCCCTTTCAAGACTCCCGTGTTTGTATGCTCGGTGTAGCGTTCGCGTTTGGCAATTCCAAAATCGAGTAATTTAACCACACCGCTGTCGCTGAGCATCCAGTTCTGAGGCGATATATCGCGATGAATGATCTTTTCACCGTGAACCAGCGAAAGTGCCTGCAAGGCTTCCACGAACAAATAATTGACAACCGATTGCGGGATATAATACTGAGAAAGAACCCGCCAATCGAGCCCTTCAACGTATTCCAGGACCGCAAAATGCGGACCTCGTTCGATCACGCGGACAATTCGTTCGGATGAAAACGTCGACATGAGTTCGAATTCATGGACAAACATGCGTCGATAATCCCGATCGGACTCCCACTGAGGCAATATTTTTTTCAGCACCACTCGACGATTGCCGGCATCCCGAGCTAAATAAACCTCGGCCATTCCTCCTGCAGCGATCTTGCGTTCGATTTGATAAGTTTCCACGGAAAATCCAACAAAGCAAGGTTGGCAGCTTCTTCCAATTGCGATAAGTTCAACCGATGCCGTTGAGAGGGAAGCTGCAACTGCCCGGAGATAAATCAATTTCTCACCGCGCTCTGGTACTGGCCGCACTGGCCGAGGGGACTTCGTGTTTTAAAAACCTATCCAGCGGTTTGGACGTACGCTCTACCCTGCACTGCCTTCGATCCTTAGGGGTGGAAATCAAACTTCATCAAACCCTCGCACACGTGAAAGGAGTCGGCCTTTGGGGGCTCAAAAGCCCGACTCGCGCTCTGGATTGTGGGAATTCAGGAACGACTCTGCGCTTTTTAGCGGGTCTTTTGAGCCATAGCTCTTTTCAATCGACTCTGATCGGAGATGAATCGCTGTCCAAACGACCGATGAGACGCGTGGCAGACCCCTTGCGAGCGATGGGAGCCAATTGGGAGCTTCGGGATGAAAATTTTGCTCCAATCCTCATCAAACCCTCCCGTTTGCAAGGAACAAGCCTTCGTTTGGACATCCCAAGCGCTCAAGTCAAATCGGCTTTGTTGCTGGCTTCGCTTGGCATTGAAGGCCAAAACCGTCTCTTCGGACAGCTTCAGAGTCGCGATCATACAGAAAGATTGCTCGCTCACTTGGGTGCGAAAATCAAAATCGAATCGGATCAAATAAGCCTCGAAGGCGGACACCGTTTAGAGGCCCAAACCTTGTTCATCCCGGGCGATCTTTCCAGCGCTTCTTTTTGGATCACGGCCGCAACATTGATCCCCGGCTCCGAACTCCTTTTGGAAGACGTGTCTTTGAACCCAAGCCGCCTGCATTTCATCCACACTTTGCGGAAAATGGGCGCATGGATTGAAATTTTGGAGCAAAGCTCCGCCATCGAGCCCTTTGGAACCATCCGAATTCGATCCGCTCAGCTTCAAGCTTGCTCGATCGGCCCCGAAGACATCCCCGCGTTGATTGACGAAATACCCGCGCTTGCCATGGCATTCACGCAAGCGCACGGGCTCAGTGAAGTCACAGGAGCCGCAGAGCTTCGCTATAAAGAAAGCAACCGTCTTCAAGCCATTGCGCTGAATTTAGAATCCATGGGAGTACGGGTTGATCGCAGTGAAAATGGCTTTCGGATCCAAGGTCCTCAGCCTCTGCAAGGATCTCGGATTCAGACCTTCGGCGATCATCGAATCGCGATGGCTTTCACCATCGCTTCTTTGATCGCCAAAGGCCCGACTTACTTGGACAACACGCGCTGTGTTGCGGTTTCTTATCCTCAATTCTTTGAAGATCTGGAGCAATTGACTTCATGATGGATTGGACACCCCAGAGTTGGAGACATCAACGCATTCGCCAAATACCAGAATATCCCAATCAGGAAGAACTTCAGGGCGTTGTCTCTCGTTTAAAAACCTACCCTCCAATCGTTCAACCGAGAGAGTCCCAACAGCTCAGCCGCCGGCTTCGTGAAGTTTGCGAAGGCAAAGCTTTTCTTTTGCACGGGGGAGACTGCGCGGAAAGCCTTGATCGTTTTTCTCAGTCTGTCTTGCAAGCCAACATGCGTGTTCTCTTACCAATGGCCACGATGCTTGCTTGTGCCATGAATAAGCCCGTTCTCAAGATAGGCCGTTATGCAGGGCAATGTGCGAAGCCTCGCTCTCAGGAGTCAGAAATTCGAAACGAGATCTCTTTGCCTTCATACCGGGGAGATTTGATCAATGGATTTGAATTCGATCCCCTCGCTCGAACACCCGATCCCAAACGCATGGAAAAAGGTTACTTTTTCTCAGCCGCCACTTGGAACATCCTCAAATCCCTGACGCATGGAACCGAGTTCTACACCTCTCATGAGGCTTTGCTGTTACCTTACGAAGAAGCGCTCACGCATCAAGACTCGAGCACTCCCAACGCTTGGTTCGATGGCTCCGCGCACTTTCTTTGGGTGGGCGAGCGAACGCGCCAGCTGGACAGTGCTCATATCGAATTCTTGCGAGGCATTTCCAATCCCATCGGAATGAAATTCAGCTCCGAGATCACAGGCGATGAGTTGTGCCAATTGATTGAAACGCTGAACCCTCAAAATCAAAAAGGGCGTCTTACTTTAATTGCCCGATTTGGGCACGATAAGATCGCTGAATCGCTTCCAAGTCTGATTCAAGCGGTCAAGCATTCAGGGTATCACGTGATCTGGTGCTGTGATCCCATGCATGGGAATACACAAACGACTCCCAGGGGTTACAAAACACGTTTCTTTCAAGACATTTTATCGGAGGTTCAACAATTTTTTTCGATCCATCAGCATGCGGGAACGTACGCAGGCGGTGTCCATGTTGAGATGACAGGCAGTCCTGTGATCGAGTGCCTGGGAGGAGATCAAGCGATCACGGAAGAAGAGCTGGGAGAAGGCTTTTACGAAACGCTTTGCGATCCTCGACTGAATGCCAATCAAGCTCGGGAGCTTGCTCGCAGATTGATCCTGCAAACCGGCCATCCGATCAAGCCCCCTTGGTGAAAAAAGGTCAAAATATTATTTTTTTTCCTATTTATTTAGAGAGTTGGAACGATCTAGAAAATCCGACCTTGCCTAACCATTTCCGTTGCTGATACACCCACTGGGACCTATGGTAGCGATCCAAGAATTTGAGACCCAACCGGCTGACGCGTTCAGCGAAACCCTGCAAATCTTAAAACGCAGGCTCAGCCTGTTTGTTTGGCAAGGCTTCTTTGAACCCTTGCATTTTGTCTCTTTGGAACACAATACGCTCACCGTATCGGCACCCTCTTCCTTCCACCGAGATTGGATACAGAACCACTACTTAGTGGAACTTCAGGAAAGCGCCGCTCAGGGTTTTCATCGATCGATTGCGGTCAAGATCATCGAACAGGCTACGAAAGCCCAAAATTCCAGCTTTGGCGCTTCTCAAACGCCCAGTTCCCTCCCCCAATCGATCTCGCCTCTGAAAGCGCCTCGACTTGGTTTTGAGACAAACCAAGCCCCCATTATCCTGGAATCTTCTTTACTGAACCCGAATCACACCTTGGATTCCTTTGTGATGGGTCCTTCCAATCAAATGGCCTACACGGCTTGCGATGCCGTCGCTCGCGAGCCAGGCGCTCAATACAGCCCACTTTTCTTATTTGGACCGGTGGGGATTGGAAAAACCCATCTGATCCAAGGAATCGGTCTTTACGCTCTGCAAAAAAATCCCAACGCTCGCATTCTCTACATGAGTGCCGAACAGTGGGTGAATGCCTATATCTTTGCGATTCGTGAAAAACGATTTGACGCATTTCGAAAAAAATTTCGCAATGACTGCGATATCTTGCTCATTGACGATATCCAGTTTTTAGCCGGAAAAGATGCGAGTCAAGATGAGTTTTTCCACACCTTTAATTGCCTGCACCAGGCACACAAACAGATTGTGGTTACCTCCGATAAGTACCCTCATGAAATCGAAGGACTTGAAGAAAGATTGCAAACGCGTCTTTCTTGGGGTCTTATCGCAGACATTCGCCCTCCTGAAATCGAAACCCGAATGGCCATCTTAGACCGAAAAGCCAAAAGCTGTGGTTTTGAACTTCCCAAAGAAGTTTGCCACTATTTGGCTTCTCAGATCACCACATCTGTCCGAGAATTGGAAGGTGCACTCATTCGCCTGACCGCTTTTCTGTCCGTCACCAAATCTCAACTCACCGTTCAAGCAGCGAAAGAGTACCTGTCTCCTGTATTTCGTAGAAGCACAGGGGCTTTATCGGCAGAAAAAATCTGCGATCACGTAGCCGCTTATTACGATCTTAAATCGGTTGAACTCAAAGGCCAAAGCCGTCAACGTCAAGTGACACTCGCTCGTCAGATTGCTATGACCCTGTGTCGAAGCATGATGGCTTTTAGCTTACCTGAAATTGGCCGCTTCTTTGGAGGCCGAGATCACACAACCGCCTTATCCTCGATTCGTAAAATCAACGAGATGAAAGAGAGTGATATCAGCCTTCAAACCGTACTCAGCAAACTCGAGAAAAGTCTGCTCGAATCTTGTTAGCTTTCGAAAATTGCAAAAAGGCCTTCCGACAAAGCTGATCGGTTAAGTTTGATTATCAAGAGTTTCTATGCTTTAAACCATCACACATGCAAACTCGAAAGCGACTCGATGTCGCTCTGGTAGAGCGCGGTCTCGAATCTACCCGCGCACGGGCCCAAGCACGGATTTTGGCTGGGGATGTGGTCGTTGGAGAGCACCGAGTCGATAAAGCAGGGCATCTTGTTTCGGCATCCGATCCCATCCGTTTAAAGAATAATTCGCTGCCCTATGTCTCGCGTGGCGGGCTCAAGCTCAAAGCCGCTCTTGAAACGTGGCCGATGAAAATAAAGGATGCCATTGCGATCGATGTTGGAGCCTCCACCGGTGGCTTTACAGACGTTCTTCTCCAAGAAAACGCTCAACTCGTTTATGCGGTCGATGTTGGAACCAACCAACTGGCTTATTCCATTCGAAATCATCCTCTTGTGCGGGTATTCGAACAAACACACATTCTGAAAGTACCCGTGGGAACCTTTGAACCGAAACCCAGCGTTGCGGTAGTCGACCTCAGCTTTATTTCGCTGGAGCGGGTCTTACCCGCTCTACTCCCTCATCTTGAGCCCAGCGCTCGGCTATACCTTCTGGTGAAGCCTCAGTTTGAAGTCAGAAGAGAACAAATTGGCAAGGGCGGAATTGTTCGCGACGCTGCAGTGCGTCAAGGGGCTCTGGCCCGAATTCAGAAAATCGCCACTCAATTAGGACTCTTAGAAATTGGGCATCGCGAAAGCCCGATTCAGGGAACCGATGGGAACACCGAATTTCTGGCCTGTTATGAATCGCCGGCTGGTATTTCTCCGTGAAATTGGTATGAAGCCCTATGATCCTTTTAGCTCTGGCTCTGCTTTCTGGCGCTTGCACCTTTGCTCTTGCCTGGTCTTTGGTTAGCCTGATAGCAGCCATCATTCCTGCTCTGTTCGTGACTGCATTGGTTTATTTTTTAGCGGCCCGCAAAATAGCAAGCTCGGCGCAAGCTGCCATGATGTTTGCCGTTTCAGAGATCCAAAAAGGACGCGTCGATCGCGGCATAGCGCTTTTGGAAGACGTCAAAAAACGATTCGGAAATTGGCAGTTTTTCACCAAGAGCGCCATCAATGGGCAGATCGGTAGCATCTATTTTATGCGCCAAGATTTTCAGCGCGCCAAACCCTTTTTAGAAAAATCGTTTGCAAAACATTGGAATGCTCGTGCCATGCTTGCGGTGCTTTATTTTAGAAAAAAAGACTTTGGCAGAATGGATCAAATTTTTGAAACCGCGGCACGCTACTCACCCAAACAAGGCTTGCTGTGGTCGACTTGGGCTTATTGCCACTGGAAAGCCGGCCAAACCCCCAAAGCCATTGAGATTTTAGCTTCAGGGGAGAAAAAACTTGGAAATTTAGATGGCCATTTGATGGCCAATCTTAGCCACCTGAAAAATAACAGAAAAATGAAAATGAATGGCTATGGTCAGGAATGGCATCAGTTCCACTTAGAACCTCTACCTCAAAATCAAGCATCCGTGAGATATGTCCGACGTTAAATTTTGTTGCGCTCACTGCAATGCAGAATTGAGTTCAGGTCGATGCGACGTCTGTGGAACTTGGGTGGATACCAATTTTCTTGGAAAAGCCAAGAAAAGCGTTGGAATTCATCCAGCACTCGCCAAACGTTACGCTTCCTCTCGAGCCTCCGAGCCTCCTGCAGGCAAAAAGTCCAGGGACTCCATTCTGTCCGATGAACTCAAACCGCCCAGTATTCCAGGGTATGAGCTTCTCGATCCGATCGGAAAGGGAGCGATGGGTTCCGTCTATCAAGCCAAGCATATCGCTTCGGGTCGTACAGCAGCCGTCAAGATTCTTTCCGCAGAAATGTCTTCGCGTTCGGATTTGGTGGCTCGTTTTGAACGAGAATCGGCTGCACTCAGCTCGTTTCGCCATCCGAACGTGGTCGCTATTTTTGACAGCGGAACCGTTTTCAACACCCACTTTTTCTGCATGGAGTTCATCGACGGCATCACCCTGCGACGATTCCTGAAGGATGGGCCCTTGCCTTTAAAGCAGGCCATTCACTTTGTTCGTCAAATTCTAGCAGGCCTGAGCGCGGCACACAGCCGAAGCATTATTCATCGCGATCTCAAGCCCGAAAACGTTTTAGTGGCAGCGGATCTCAATCGATGCGTCTTGGTCGATTTCGGGCTCGCTGGACTTTTAAACGAAGCGACCAATCCTCATCCGAATCTGACCCGCAGCCGTGTCACCATGGGCACGGTTAACTACATGGCTCCCGAGCAACACATGGACGCCAAGCGAGTCGATGGAAGATCCGATCTCTATTCGGTAGGAGTCATTTTCTATGAATGTGTGCTCGGCGATCTTCCCTTAGGGCGTTTCGCTCTTCCCTCCGAGCGCCACTATGAAGCCCCCGAAGCACTGGATCGAATTCTCTCAAAAGCCCTATGCCGAGAGCCTGAAAAACGTTTTCAAAACGCAGCTGAGTTTGATTTAGAGTTGCAAGCTCTTGAAAGAGAAACGGAAACGTGGACAGCGAAGGGTCTTCACAAAACCCGTTTCTATTTTGACTCCGCCCTTTCTCATCAGACTGAGCACCCCACTCAATGGGCGGCTGTTCCTCCCTGGGTCAGAAAACCGCGCTTTCTGTGGGGGGCGACGGCCATGGCTGTTGGGATCATTTTGGGAATCTTGATCTCCCGAACGCATCCCAAAGAAATTGTGCTCTCTCCATCAGGAGCCTATGCCATCGATTCGGCTTCTGAACTTCAATATCATGGTTCGGTTTGGAAAAGCGAATCACCCGTGTGGGAAGAAGTCAAAGACACGCTTGTCTATCAAGCAAAACAAGGAAATTCCGGCCATTTTAGACGAGATTTATCGTTGCTTATTCAACAAGATGCGATGGATCAGCTAAGTTGGTCTTCACACCTATCCCTTGAACGTCTCAAGCTTTCTTTAAGCGTTGCCAAAACCCAGCACCTCGCTCGCGAGAAGCTCGGTTCCAACCCCGAACCTCCAGCAGGAGGACTGTTTTTTGTCTCTCCCAATGCGGAACGCGTTTTAGGAATGGTGACGCTATCCGACAATTCTTGTTGGCTCTGTGAATTTCGCAAACAAGATGGGTTTTTAAAATCGACTCAACAGGCTCAAATACCCTGCAAAGGAAAGCATCCCTTGTACGAAATTCGACTCGATGCTCACAAAGGGCTCATACAGGCCTGGATCGACAAAAAGCCAGCCGGCTCGCTGGAAGTCAAAAATGTGGCTTCTGAAAAATGGCAGCGCGCGCTAGGATGCCGAAATGTCATTTGTGATTTCAAACCGGTTTTCTAGCTTAGCCGGCATCGTTCTATCTGCTGGACTGATGGCGAGCAGCCAGTTGACCTCCTGGGGGTTCTTGGCCTTGATTGGCTATGTCCCAATCTTGCTGATTTGCTCCCATCTCCCACCTCGTCAAGCCTTCTTATGCTTTGGGGCCGCCACGAGCCTGCAATACATGGCAACGCTCTCCTGGTTGTTAACCGCAATGACCGTCTTTGGCGGACTCCATGGCTTCGTCAGCATCTTATCGCTTTTTCTTCTGACCGCGTTTATCGGACTTCATCTAGGCCTCGCAATGGCACTTTCCCGCTATCTTGACAGGAAGAAAAGCGCTCCGATGATGTTTTGGTTTCCTCTGGCCCTCTGCAGCGCCGAGTACCTTCGCGACTATGGGTTCATTGGATCTTTTCCCTGGGGATGTTCTGGTTATTCTTTGATTTCAACTCCTCGTTTGCTTCAGTCTGCCTCTTGGTTAGGTGTCTATGGATTGGTATTTTTCATTGGGCTCCTCAATTGCCTGATCGCGCGATCGATCCAAGAACGCAGGCTTTGCTGGGGAGCTTTCGCTCTGGCTCTGGTTGGCTTGATGAGCCTCTTGGGCGAGTATCGGCTTCACACCTGGAAGAATCAAACCCCTCAGACCGTTTCGATCGCTCTGCTGCAGGGAAACATCGAACAAGGCCTCAAAAACGATGCCTTGATTTATTCGGATGAAATCCTGGAACGCTATCGTGCACTCCAGACAAAAGCCACTCAGTCCGGTGCCGAGCTCGTCATTTGGCCGGAATCTTCCTACCCTTTTTCCGTTTCAACCGAGGAACCTCGATTTGAATCGCTGGGTGAATTGGCGCCCATCAATATTATTGGGGCGATTGCGCAAGATCCAGAAGGCAAATTTTACAACTCGGCTTATATTCTAGATTCTGCGGGCAAAGCCCTGGGGCGTTTTGATAAAGCTCAGCTCGTGCCCTTTGGCGAATACGTTCCTTGGCCCTTTGCTTCGATCGCAGCCAAACTCGTCCCGGGACTGGAGCAACTGGAGTGGGGAACTCAATCAAAGCCCTTGCGGGTTGGAGCTCTCGCCCTGGCGGTCACGGTTTGCTACGATGGCGCTTTTCCCAACGTCGCTCGCACCTTGGTCAAAAATGGAGCCAATCTTTTAGTGAATATAACCAACGATGCTTGGTACGGATTTACCCAGGGACCCCGTCAACATCTCGCCATGTATCAGATGCGCAGCGTCGAAACCGGTCGTAGCTTTGCTCGTGCAACCAATACAGGCATCTCGGCTTGGATCGATGCCACCGGGCAGGTTCATCAAGCCACACCGCTCTACGAACAAACCCTGGTCTTTGCTCACATTCCACTCAGCACAGGCAACACCTGGTTTGTGCTTGGGGGTCAATGGGTTCCACGCCTAGCCCTAGCCTGTCTTCTCGCTGGCTTACTCTGGGCTCGCAGACCTCGAAAAGTCTCAGATTGGATTTGGCTTCTTATCGGTTTGGCAATCGCTCTCTTTTCCTATACGGTGTTCGAACTCAAGAGTCCGATGTTCCAAGAAGCAGCCAAAACCCAAGAAACGCTGCTTTTTGCCCTGGGACTTTTGCTCGGACTACGCGTATGGAAATCGACAACCTCAAAATAAAACTCGATTCACTCGAGAAAGCCTCTCAAATCCCTTCGAAACAAGATCGGATCCGGGCCTTAGAAAACGAAATGGAAGCCCCCCATTTTTGGTCCGATCAAAAGAATGCAGCCATCGTTCAAAAAGAAAAGGCTACCCTCGAAAAAGAAGTGGCTCGTTTTTTGAACGCCAAACAATCGCTTGACGATTGCGCCGAACTCCTCGAACTCGCAACAGGAAATGACGACGAACTTCGAGAACTGGAGGCTGAGTTGGAGCGCGTCAAAAGAAGCATTCATCGCCTTCAGATCGAACACATGCTGGGAGGACCCAGTGATCGCAACAACGCGATTTTGAGCGTCAACGTCGGTCAAGGAGGCGTTGATTCGCAAGATTTTACCGAAATGCTTCTACGTATGTACACTCGGTATGCGGAACGTCGTGGCTATACCGTCGAACTCATGGACATCATGCCGGCCGAAGAAGCGGGTCTTAAAAATGCAACGATTTTAGTTTCAGGCGAATACGCTTACGGGTACCTCAAAGCCGAAATTGGGGTTCATCGTTTGGTCCGTATCTCACCCTTTGATTCAAACGCTCGCCGGCATACTTCGTTTTCATCGGTCTGGGTCATCCCTGAAATTGATGATTCGTTCGAAGTGGATATCAAAGTGGAAGATCTACGAGTCGATACTTATCGGGCCGGAGGCGCTGGGGGCCAACACGTCAATAAAACGGACAGCGCAGTGCGCATTACGCATCTTCCCACCAACACCGTCGTAGCGTGCCAATCGGAGCGGAGCCAAACCAAGAATCGATCGACTGCCATGAAGCTGCTGCGTTCTAAGCTCTACGATTTGGAAATGAAGAAACGTTTAGCGGAGAAAGACAAAGCAGAGGCGGTAAAGATGGAAGCTTCTTTCGGATCTCAGATCCGCAACTACGTGCTTGCACCCTATCAACTCGCCAAAGATCTCCGAACCAACTTGGAAGTGGGCAATGTGAATGCGGTTTTAGATGGAGACATTCAGTCCTTTATTGAAAGCGTGTTGATCGAAGGGGTCAAAGTCCCTCAATAGATTTCAATTCGAAGCTTGGGTGTTTTTAAAACAGTCTTGAAGATGGTCCTGAACCAAGCCAGTCGCCTGCATGTGCGCGTACACAATGGTCGAACCCACAAACTTAAAGCCCCGTCGCTTAAGGTCTTGACTTAAGGCATCCGACTCGGGAGAAGTTGCCTTCAGATCTTTGAGTGTTTGAGGGTGATTCACGATAGGCTCTCCATCCACGAATCCCCAAATATACTTTGAGAATGTTCCCCATTCGTTTTGGACTTTGAGAAAGGCCTGGGCATTGCTGATGGCGCTTCGAATTTTAAGCTGATTTCGGATGATACCAGCATCCAGCATCAGAGCTTGGACATCTCGTTCTGAGAACTGGGCCACTTGTTGGGCATCAAAATGCGCAAATGCGCGACGATAATTCTCTCGGCGTTTTAAAATCGTCAACCAACTTAAGCCTGCCTGAGCACCTTCCAGAATTAAAAACTCAAAAATTTTTGCGTCGTCATACACCGGAACGCCCCATTCTTCATCGTGGTATTTTACATACAAGGGATCGTTCAAGCACCAGCCACAGCGTTTAAGAATCATGATTCGATTGTAGCACTCCATAAACCCCTTGCATATTCGTCATGATGCATACGCCCTAACGAGCCAAACCAAATGCTTTTTTGAGGCTCCCATTCGGGTCCACAGAATCAAGCTTGGTTCCATAAAGAGCCACAAACGATCCGGCCAAAGAACGCGAGCAAGGATTGCTTGAAGGGCTTCCCAAGGTTGAGATCAACGAAAAGACTTTTCGAGCGTTCCGGTTGCTGCTCAAAATACCCTGTGAAACCGTGCTGATCGAGACTCCTGGTGGATACAAAGCATCGATGACAGCGATGAGATCTGCTCTCAGCACTGGGTTTTGAACAGGTCCGCTGAAAAAGTCAGACAAATCGAATTTTTCCGCTATTTGATCGTTTGCTAAGATTCGAAGCGCGTCTCCAACTTTTTGAGCGTCTTCGATGCTCATGGTTCGGCCTAAATATTTGGCTTGCTTGGGCAATCGATCTTGTAACTTCGCGATCGCTTGGTTCATCGTTTGTAGACGAACTTCTGCCGAATCATTAAAAAATCCAGAGAATCTAGGCAATGCAGCAACGAAACTTTGCATGAAAAGACCCGCAAATTTGCTACTGGCATCCGCGCCGCTGACTTGGCTGTTAGGGGGACAAACCCGGTCCAATGTCCCGTCAACCTGATTTGAAGTTTGATTCCCGCAACCGATGGTTCCAGTTAACACACCAAGCAGAATTATTTTTTTCATATTTAATATATATCAAATATAAGAATTTAAAATCAATCTATGAATACGATTTCAAGCTTGTGAGTTTGCATTTTGGCGAGCTCACTCGAAATAGCCAGATTCGAAGCCTCAGGAATAAAAGTCTACAATGTCCGCCTTCTGCATTATCCCCGCCAGGCTTTATTCTGCTCGATTTCCTCAAAAGATTCTGGCCATCTGGCATGGTAAAACTCTGTTACAACATGTTTGGGAGCGCGCTTCTTTAGCCAAACGTTTCGATCAAATTTGGATCGCCTGCGATCACTTGGAGACATTCCGAATCGCAACCGAATTTGGGGCTCGAGTCGTTTTAAGCTCCCGCGATCACCCAACCGGAAGCGATCGGATTGCAGAAGTCATTCAAGCCCAAGAAGTGGACTTCGTTGTCAATTTGCAAGCAGACGAACCTCAAATGAACCCGCAGCTCTTGGACCAAATCGTCGACTGTTTGGAATTTTACCCAAGCGCCGATTGTGTGACTCCCATTTCTACTCAGATGCAACCCCAAGCTGTACGCTGCACGACGGATCGTTGCGGGAGGGCGCTCTATTTCTCACGTCATTTGCCTTATGGCTATCGCCACGTGGGTCTTTATGGCTATCGGAAAGCTGCTTTATTGCGCTTTGTGAATCTGCCGCCCGGTCAATGGGAAGCCTCCGAAAGTTTAGAGCAACTTCGTTTGTTGGAAGCAGGTATGAGCATTCAAACTTTTCAAACCTCTTATAACGGTATTTCAGTTGATACACCGGAAGATTTTGCGCGTTTGGACCAACAGCGTGTTTGAGCTCATTGCGGGCCCGTGCGTCATTGAGAGTGAACAGCACGCTTTTCAAATGGCGATGGTTCTGAAGAGCATCTGTTCAGAACTTAAAATTCCGCTCATCTTCAAAGCGAGCTTTGATAAAGCCAATCGCACCGAGCTCAACGGCTATCGTGGCCCTGGGCTCAAAAAAGGGCTCGCCGTTTTACAGACCATCAAACAAGAGCTGGGGTTGCGAGTCACCAGTGACATTCACGAATCCTGGCAAGCGGAACCCGCCGCAGCCATCTTAGACGTCCTCCAGATTCCAGCATTCCTATGCCGCCAAACGGACTTATTGCGCGCAGCTGGCCAAACCGGCCGAATTGTGAATATTAAAAAAGGGCAATTTTTGTCCCCGAGCTCGATGCAGCCGGCGATCGAAAAAGTCCGCTCAACAGGCAATTCTGAGGTGTGGATCACAGAACGCGGAAGCTGTTTTGGCTATAACGACTGGGTGGTTGATTTTCGAGCTTTTGACCTCTTCAGGCCGATGGGTTGTCCGATTGTCTTTGATGCTTCGCACAGCGCCAAAGCAGCCCAACATATTGAAACACTTGCTCGGGCCGCATTGGTAACGGGAGCCCAAAAACTATTTTTAGAGGTCCATGAACAACCTGAAAACGCTTTGTCAGATGGAAAAACCAGCTACCCTTTAGAAAAACTCAAGCCATTTTTAGAAAGGCTTCAAAAAGACTTGCAGAAATGATCACGCGCTCTTCCTAAGAATTCAGTTCTTTCTCAAGCTGCTCAACTTGCTCGAGGACGAGATCGGTAGCTGTCGCAATCAGAGATTTATCCAAACCAAGCTTTAACAGCTTGATCGCTGTTTCTACTTTGCTTTCCGCTTGGCCCTCCATCTTGCCTTCTGCTCGCCCTTTCGCTTCGGCACACAAGTAGTAATCTTGCTCGGAGGCGCTTTGTTTCAGATACTGCCAATAGTTCCTGCGCTCGACATCCGTCATCTTGAGGATCTGAAGCCGTTCAGAAACTTTTTCCATCCCTCTCGATTGGAAATCAGGCCGAATTTGTTCATGTTTCGCCATATAAAGCCACTCATCGATTTCACTTCGAATCTCATCGTTGAATTTCTGGATGCATTTGAGCAGATATTTGATGGCATAATCGAAACTAATTAGGGGTTTTTCCATGAAAAGTGTATACCCTATTAGCTGCTTAAATTCAATTGGCGAGGTTGAAATGAAGCTTTGCATGGCTGGAACATCTTGATCGGCACGTCGCGACGATCTGGATACGAATCAAAAATTTGCACAGATAAGATTGACAAACTACGCCATCGGTTTAGACCGATGGGGTGATTGTTCATCAGCTCATCGAGCTTGGGTGTCAGTACTTTTGTCTGGCGCCGGGTTCCCGTTCAGCCCCTTTGGTTCAAGCTCTTGCTTCCGAGACTCGAGCGCAAGCCATTGTCTGTCACGACGAACGAAGTCTGGGTTTTTTCGCTCTGGGTATTGCCAAAGCCACTCAGAAGCCAACAGTCATTATCGTCACGTCTGGAACGGCAGTAGCCAATTTGTTTCCTGCTGTTGTGGAAGCCAGTCAGGCTCTGGTACCCTTAATCATTCTAAGCGCTGATCGCCCGCAAGAGCTACGAGCCTTAGGCGGGAATCAAACCATCGATCAAAATCATATTTTTGGCCGATACGCTCGCGCTTTCGTTGATTTACCAGAAGAGGCTCCTGCCGAATACGTCCAGAACCAGGTTCAAGAGCTCTACTTGCGTTCGATGCACCCTACGCCCGGACCGGTTCAGATCAACTGCCCTTTTCGAGAGCCTTTTGAACAGAGTTCAAAACAATTTTCAGGGCTTCGATCAGCGACTCGTTCCTACCCTGCAACAAAAATACTGAATCCACATCGCCTGCAAAGCTTGCATGAACGCTTGCGCATCGCTCAGTCGGGCACTGTTGTCGTAGGCCATTTGCGATCGCCTGCTGAACAAAAATCCGTTTTGCAGGTGATCGAACGGCTGGGCTGGCCAGCAGTTTGCGATATTAGCTCTGGTTTACGTCTCTTGAAGCACCCTTTGCTCAGGCACGATCGACAATTCGATCATGTTAGACCGGACCTGCTGCTTCAAATCGGGGGAAGATTAACGCTCAAAGCAACGCATCAGTGGCTGCATTCCTTGAAAGGCACAACGCATTTTTATCTAGACCCTTGGTTGGAAAATCAAGATCCCTGGTTAACGGTCACCGATCGATTCGAATGCGATTTAGAATGGTTTTCGGAGCACTGTCCGGTTCTGCCCAACTCTGGCCAGATGTTCGAAGTCGTCGAAACCACTTTAGCCAAAAACGATGAGGAAGCTTGGCTGGCTCGCTGCGTCTCCCAAATTAACTGGAAAGATCGAGTCTTGTTTGCTGGGACCAGTCTGCCTATCCGATACCTGGATCGTTACGGAAGCGCCGGAAGCGAAATCCCATGGGTGGTTTCCAATCGCGGTGCGAGTGGAATTGATGGAATCATCAGCACAGCGGCTGGATTGGCTCTGGGCTGTGGAAAAGCCCTGGTCTTGCTCTGTGGTGATATGACCTTTTTGCACGATGTGAATGGTTTATCGCTCCTCAAGAATCTCAGCGTGCCCTTGTTGATTGTCTTGGTAAATAATCGCGGCAACGGCATTTTTAAGTCCTTGCCGATCGCCAACTCCGGGCAAGAGATCTTCGAACGTTATTTTCAGACCCCTCATGATTATTCGTTGAACAAAGCAAGCGAACTCTACGGAGTCTCGCATTGGACCACACGTTCGAGAACCGAATTCAGCGAGCGTTACCAGACCAGCATCGCCAACAACCTATCCGGCGTGCTGGAATTTCAAACGACCTGAAACTCGATCAAGACCCATTCTCCCAAGCACTCGGTCTGAATGTGTTTGAGCCCTCGCTCTTCGTAGGCAGCCTGGTTCAAACGCCCGCTCCGGCACCGCCAGCGACTGGTCATCCTGAATTTCAAGCCCCAAAGCTCCAAGTTCAAGCAGCCGCTGCTGAACCCAATCGGAGTCTTCTTCTGGAACGGTGATGATTGCTTGACGCCACATCTGGAAACCAGGGCTATCCGCCAATTTTACCGGATAAGGTGAAGGCAATCAGCAACGCGAAAAGCACCAGAGACTCGATCAGCGCCATGCCCAAAATCATCGGAACGAAAATTTTGCCCGATGCACTTGGATTTCGAGCGATTCCTTCCAATGCAGCCGAAGCCGCACGCCCTTGCGCCAAGGCTCCGCCAAGAACAGCTAAGCCAATCGCTAGAGCAGCCGCAATAGCGTACCAAGCATCATTTGAGTTCGTTGAAGCAGCCTGAACACCTTCGTTCGCGAAGGCAGTTGTAGAAACCAATGTCATCCATGCAATCCATTTTTTCATCTTTTAATGACTCCCTGCTTCTTGTGTGTGAAGCGAAATATAAACACAGCTTAATATGCAAAAGACCGCGGCTTGAATCACTGAAACCAAAAAGCCCAGCGCAAAAAAAGGCAAAGGCAGCAAGAATGGCATCACCCCGGCAAAAGCGAACAAAACCTTGTGATCGCCAATCATGTTGCCTGCAAGACGAATGGCCAGCGAAAACGGGCGTACACACAGGCTGATCACTTCAATCGGCAACAGAAGCGGCATCAGAAACCATCCCCACCACTCGCCAATGGGATTGGCAAGGTGGGTAAAATGCCCCATGCCGTGAACACGAATCCCTTGAAGGTTAAAATACACAAAAACGACCAGCCCACAAGCCAAAGTCGTGTTGAGGCTATCGGTCGGGGGTGAAAAACCAGGGAACAGACCGACCCAATTCGAAAACAGAATAAAAAGCCCAAGCGAACCAATCAAAGGAACATGGCGTTTATAATCAGGCCCAATCGTGTCACGCATGAGACCTAGGCAAGCTTCTAAAATCACTTCAAAAAAATTGAGGACCGACCATCGAGGAGATGGAACCAAATAATCTTCCCAATTCTTCAAACGCTGATAACTAAAAAACGACAGAATCCCCAAGGTCAACACCACCAAAAGCGCAGCGATAATATGGTTAAAGCCATGACCCGGGTATCCCGGCAAAAAATCATACCAAGATTGATGATGATCCATAAAGGCTCATTTTTGCCTAAATCAACAGCAACGTCAACAGCAAATTAGTACTGTGCACCAAGAACTGGGAGGCGCACACAACGAACCGAGTTATAACCGTTCATATCGTAGTCATCGATATCCCCATCCTTGAAATAAAAGATCCACACCTTTTGAAAGCCCCTGATTCGTAGGGCTTTGTTTATTTGAACTTAAAGCGAGGACTTTAGTTCAATCAACGTTTGCAAGGCCTGAATCGGTGTGATTTGATTCAGATCGATGGCTTTGAGAGTACTTCGAATCGGGTCGACAAAAAGTCCCAATTGTTCTTTAGGAGGGCGTTTGACCTGAGGAGTTGCTTTTCCCTGCTCCAACGATTTCAAGACTTCGTTCGCACGGTCTAAGACGGGCTTTGGAAGACCTGCCAGTCTGGCCACTTGGATGCCATAACTCTGTCCAGCAGCGCCTTCCAGCAGCGTATAGAGAAACTTGATCTCTCCGTTTTGCTCTGAAACCGCCACTTGGAGATTGCGCATGTGCGAGAGTGTCTCTGAAAGCTGCGTGAGTTCATGGTAATGAGTCGCAAAGAGGGTTCGAGCACGAATCTCGTTGTGCAGATATTCCGCTACAGCAAAAGCAATGGAGAGACCATCAAAGGTGCTGGTGCCTCGGCCGATTTCGTCCAATAAGACCAAAGAATAAGACGTAGCGTGTTTTAAAATATGCGCCGTTTCGCTCATTTCTACCATAAACGTCGAACGCCCCGTTCGACTGTCATCGGAAGCACCGACCCGGGTAAAAATACGATCGCAAAGGCTCAGCTCCGCAGAACTTGCCGGCACAAAAGAACCCATCTGTGACATGAGTTGAATGAGAGCCACCTGACGCATCATCGTGCTTTTACCGGCCATATTGGGGCCTGTGAGCAGCAGCAATTGGCGATCGTGCCGATTCATCTGCATGGAGTTGGGCACAAAAGAAAGACCTTTCTTTTGATGCAGCGATTCGATGATCGGATGACGACCTTCTTGGATGTCGAGGCGATTCAGTTCTTTCTCAAGAATGGTTGGTCTCACGTAACGGTACTCATCCGCACATTCGGCAAGGGCGCAAAGGGTATCGAGTTCTGCCACCTGAGCAGCGGCTTGAAAAAGACGTGCCGCATGTTGATTCATCTGAGCTCTCAGCGTTTCAAACAATTCTGTTTCACGAGCTAGCCGACGTACCTCCGCAGTCGATACCCTTTCTTCAAGCCGCATGAGCTCTTCCGTCACGTAACGTTCACCATTGGCCACCGTTTGCTTTCGTTTGTAGCCTTCCGGAACTTTAGCCAAATGCGTGTTCGTGATCTCAATGTAGTAACCAAATACCCGGGTAAATTTGACTTTTAGACTGGAAATCCCGGTTCGTTCACGTTCGCGCTGTTCGATGGCAGCAATCTGATCCCGACCCCCGGAGGCATAGCCTACATAGTCATCCAAGAGGGCATCGTATCCCGCTTGAAAGACACCTCCTTCTTTCAAAAGCATCGGAGGATTGTCTGCCAACGAACGGTCTAAAAGCTCGAAGAGATCAGGCATGGGGTCCGAAACTTCTGAGATTTGGGGGAGTCGCGCCAACGAATCTCGAACGTTCGCAAGTTCCCGAGGAGTCGCTCGATTGACCGAGATTTTGACCGTCAACCGTTCCAAGTCGTACAAGTGGCGCAAAATCTCACGAACAGACTGCCTTCGACTGGCTTGATGAAGCAGGTTTTCCACACCATCGAAACGCCTTTGAATCTCAGGCAAATGCGTGGAAGGAGCATTGAGCCAACGCCTGAGAAGCCGAGCCCCCATAGCAGTACACGTTTTGTTGAGAAGATGAAACAAGCCCGGCAAATCGAGGTGCTCACGCGAGACCGCATCGATGATGAGTTCCGATTCGATCGAATATGCTTTCGGAGCCCCCAGGCAAGAAAAGCGAGCCCCTTGTGTTTCAGAGATGTACTGCAAGATAAGCTGCGAAGCGCTGGTTGCTTCAGAAATAAATTCAAATCGACAAGATTTAGTTTGATTGGCAACCTGTTTCAGCTGATTCAACAGGGGCTTGCTCCAATGTGTGCCTCCAATCAAGATTTCCGAAGGCAGCCATTTGCCCACCTCGTCCAGCAAGCTTTGAGCATTGGGAGTTTTGGTTTCTAAAAAGTCACCCGTAGAAAGATCGATGGCGCTCAACGTGTATTGATGACCGGAAGCGACCAGAGCCAGCAGGTAGTTATTCGAGCTCGGGCGAAGGCTATCATCTTCTAAGACAGTCCCTGGGGTGACAATGCGTGTAATATCGCGCTTCACAATCCCTTTGGCCAACTTCGGATCCTCAAGTTGGTCGCAGATAGCAACTTTGTAGCCCAGCGCCACGAGTTTGGCGATGTAAGCAGGAGCCGCATGATGTGGAAATCCAGCCATCGGAATATCGCGATCCCGAGAGGTGAGCGTCAACTCCAAAATCGGTGCAGCCAGGTTGGCGTCTTCTGCGAAAAGCTCGTAGAAATCCCCCATTCGAAAGAGCAAGATCGCGTCTTTGGCCCGCTCTTTAGCTGCAGCCCACTGTTTTTGCATGGGAGTCATGCTGGTTTTATACGACTTATTTCAAAGATTCCAAGATGGATTCTAATTTGGTTTTTAAGTTGAGCAAGTTTTGCTGCACTGCGTTGGGTTCTGGCAAACTAAGGGCCTGCCTGGCTCCTGCAATCGTAAAGCGCTCTTTGTACAAAAGTTTCTGGATGCGAGCCAAGGATTCCAAGTCGGATCTTCGATACAATCGCTGACCGGTTTTGGATTTGAAGGGCCTAATCTGAGGAAACTCCGATTCCCAATAGCGAAGCACATGGGGTTTGATGCCTAGCAAAGAAGAGGTTTCACCGATTTTAAAATATTTTTTATGAGGCAATTCAATATCCTGCATTTCATCCTCCCATTCTGCTACGTAGCACGGGGCTGGACTTAAAAGTAACTACTTTCCGAGCTGTGATCTCCAATTGCTCACCGGTTTGAGGGTTTCTTCCACGGCGCGTCTGCTTGCAACGAACGGTAAACCGGCCCAGGCTGCTGAGTTTGACTTCTTCGCCTTTTTCCAAACTTTCTTTCATCATTTCAAAGACACGATCCACCAAAGCAGCACATTGGGTCTTGGAGAAACCTAATTTTTGTGAGACAGCTAATGCAATGTCGGCTTTGGTCAAGGTTGAATCAGCAGGCATACTCTTTGTTATCTCAAAAACAATGGCGAAATACAATCGGAAAGATCCTTATTATCACGCAGCTAAGAAGCAAGGCTTTGTCGCGCGTTCTATTTTCAAACTGGAAGAAATCGATCGCGATTTCCGCTTGATTCGCCCTGGAACCCGAGTCCTGGATCTGGGCTGCTCACCGGGTTCGTGGCTTCAATACGCGGAACGTGTGGTTGGAGATACCGGCAGTATCGTCGGAATCGATTTAGCACCGCTGGCTTTAAGCTTTGGCTCGCACGTTCAGTTTATCCAAGGGGATATTTTTGAAGTCAGCCTCGAGGGCGTGTTTGACTTGGTGCTGAGCGATATGGCGCCGAAGACCTCCGGCATCAAAAGCATGGATCAAGACCGCAGCCTGGCATTGTGTGAAGAAGCACTTCAAATCGCTACCCGAGTCTTGAAGCCCGGTGGCCGATTTTGTGTCAAGGTATTGGAAGGCGGTGGGCTGCCGGATTATGTCCAGCAATGCCGACAGCATTTCAAAGAAGTCAAAATCCGACGCCCTCAAGGAACCCGTCCACGCAGCATGGAGACCTATGTGATTGGGATCTCGTTTCTGGAATCCTCTGCTCCCAGATTCGTTTGAGCTTTTAGCTCAAGTCAATTTGATCGAGAAATTGGATGTTCGTATTGCCTTCGCAAGTATGAAAAATCGCTCCGGTGTAGACGAGAAAGAGTCTTCTGGAACAGCCTAGGTCATGATTGCCTGGATTCGCGATCGAAACGCCTAATAGCTTGATTGGATTGGCAAGAACGAAGGGAGACAGGCTGGTCGCTTCAGCAATTTTGACTTCGTCCTTGTTTTTAGAAAAACCATTCTCTGTGTACGGCCAGTATTGGAGCTTGCCATCCACCAGCAAGATGCCTAACCAACTCGATGATCCATGGCAGCACGTATTGGGGGTTCCTGGCACGCTGCTGGGCAAGTAGACGGCACCCGCATTCGCCTCCAAAGTAGGTGTGGTTGCCAAAATACTCAGCGGATCCAGAGCAACCAGGACAACGGTTTGATTGCTGAGTGCAAGAGCGGCCAACTTTTTCCCATCGTTGCTGAGACTTCGAACGGAACTGCCCAAGGGAAGCGTTTGGATCCTGTGAAGATCGAGATCGAGCGCGTAAAGCGAGTCGCCAGATACCACGAGCAAAGACTTTTGATGAGGCCCCCATTGAAGATGCGTAATATCCTGAGGCATTTCGACTGTGATCGCGCCTGGTAAGAGCGAAATGGTACGGCCTTGCGTTAGGTAGGTGTAGGGTTTTTGATCGGCGCCGATTCCGATGACAAAATGTTCTGCACTGGTGTCCACCGGCAAAGAAGTCTGAGGAGCAGGGGAAGAAAAATTCTCCGAGACCGAAAAGATGGCTTTTTTCACAGGATCGAGAACAAAAAGTTGATTTTCATACACTGCCAGTGCAGAGGGAGCTTGCCCTACCAAGATATTCAAGGGAAAATAAGCGATAGGCGCCAAAACAAATTGGTTGTCGCTTGCATCAAAGACTTTCAGGCTGCCTTGATAGGGGTTCGAGAATACAATGCACACATGCTGAACCCCATTTTCTTGATAGGGATTACAAGAAATGACGGCAGCATCCTGGATTTGCCCCATCTGACCCGGAAGCACCGTTCGATTATCGAGACAGCTGGAGCCACTCGCTAAAAGCAAGAGAGCGTTGACGAGAAGAAACATTCGCATAGCTAAAAATTCCGATTTTATGGTCTTGTTGGTAAGTGACAAAGATTCGATGATCCGTCGTTTGATCGAACAAAATATCCACCGGCCCTCCTGGAGCATCCGAGCGATTCTCCTTTCCATACAAGAGAAGATCTTTCGCGTTGTAAGCCACCAGTTCATTGCTTTTGGCGCAGCTCACGAAGACGGACTCTTCATTCGGTGAGAGTTTTAATCGAGTCGGTCCACGGCAGGTAGCAACCCGCGCCGTTACCATTGGCGAAGGTTGCAGAGAAACACGCAGCAAAAGAGGTTCTTCATCCATCAAAACATAAGCCGTGCTTTGATCTTTCGTGATGGCGAGATCTCGAAGCCCTTGTGATTGCTCTGTCTGAGACAGATCGAAAGGTCGATTTGAGCTTGAGCAAAGATGGCCTGCCTGCACGTCGCTGAGCGGCGCCTGAAGAAAAAAGGCGTGTTTATAAGACCGATTCACGTGATCGGGATCGTCTACAACAAATTCAAACAAGACGAATACTTGACTATCTTGAACGATCAGCGCACCCAAACGACCTATACGCCTTAAAGAACGACTGGGCGAAGGGAAACAGTTCTTCAATTGAAAGCTATCTTTGAGCTCGATTCCGCTGGCAGACAACGCAAAAGATTGTATTTCTGGTTGGTTGCTGAGCAGCGAATCTTTCGAGTCGTTCCAGCTCTCACTGACGACCGGCGTCAGATAACCCACCAACCCCCAGTTTCGATCAGGGCTTAGCTTCAAGAAATAAGCAGCTTGATACGTTAACGGGAGGAGTGGTTGAGCACTTTGAACCAGTTGCGGATGGGTTTGGTCCGTTATGAGAATTTGGTTACTCGCTAATAAGCAGGCCTCACCCGCCAAAGACGGCGTCGATTGAAGCCCAACAACGCGCTGGGTGTTCAAATCAATCTGAAGGATGTTTCCAGACGAATATTGCAAATCCAGATTGCTATTGACAACGAATAAATGGTCTTGATCTTGAAGCAGCACACTGGGAAAGTAGAAGGTATCTGCAGGAATTGACCTCTGATCTGGGCTAGAACAAGACACAACACCCATGAGAATCGGCAACCAACAAAAACGAGCGATGCTCAAAGCAACAGCCCTCGATAAGTATCGATATTCTCCAACACCTGCCCTACCCCATCCACTACGGCGTGCAAAGGATTATCCGCTACACAAACAGGGATACCGCACTGATCTGCCAATAATTTATCCAGGCCTTTGATCTGGGCCCCCCCCCCGCACAGAACAATGCCGCGGTCGATAATATCGGCAGATAATTCAGGAGGGGTTCGCTCCAGGACAAACTTGGTGGTGGCAATAAATTGGCGAAACGAATCTTGCAGGGCTTCTCGTATTTCCACACTGGTCACGCGGATGGATTGTGGAATACCCGTAATCAAATCACGGCCTTTGACATCGATTTGAAGCTCTTCTGCGAGCGGGACAGCGGAGCCTATCTTCATCTTAATGAGCTCTGCGGTTCGCTCACCAATGAGAATATTGTGACGTTTTCTAAGAAAATTAACGATGGCTTCGTCCAATTTGTCGCCCGCGACACGAAGAGTCTGAGAAGCCACAATGCCATTCAATGAGATGACAGCGACGTCGGTAGTTCCACCGCCAATGTCAATAATCATGGAGCCCCGCGCTTCTCGAACCGGTAAACCAGTCCCCACGGCGGCTGCCATCGGCTGTTCAATCAGATGGACTTCCTGTACGCCCGCACTCAATGCAGCTTCTCGAACCGCTTTTTGCTCAATGGAAGTGATTTCAGCCGGGACTGAGATAATCAAACGGCCTCGGACGAAAAAGGCCTTTTTGGTTGCTTTCGTGATGAACGCTTTAATCATCGATTCGGTGATGGTAAAATCCGCGATAACCCCATCGCGCATGGGCCGAATCGCAACAATATTGCCAGGGGTTTTGCCAAGCATTTCCTTGGCGTCTTTGCCAACTGCAAGAACCTTGGTTTCGTAACCGTTTCGCACAATGGCGACTACACTGGGCTCATTCAGAACGACTCCACAGCCCCTGACATGAACCAAGGTATTAGCAGTTCCCAAATCGATGGCCAAGTCGGCTCCAAACATCCCAAAAAACTTTCCAAACATAAATCAAGATCCCCGGTTTGTGTGGTTCAGCACACAACAAGGACAGAGTTGTATGCGCTTTTTTAGCATTAGTCTAATAGGCAATTGATTTTTTGCACTTAGCCCAATTAACGCTATTTATTCCAAGAAGAGCTCCAGTGTTCAAGCGCGTAGGTCAACAAATAAGGACCTGTTCCATCGAGGACCCCAAGAGAGGCCTTGTTTTTTCGAAACAGCAATCGATATTGTTCACGATAAGCTCGCATCAGCTGCATGCAACGCTTGGTTTTACACAAAACAACTTGAACGCAACGCAGGTGCTCAGAGCCCTGCGCTGTTGTATCGAAAGATACGAACTCATTTTGCAGGCACATTCCACCCTTCATGCTCACACCCAGCAAGCAACAACAAACATAGGGCGCTGAATTTGAGCAGCATTTGGTTGAGCGGGCTTCTAGCGCGAGGTGAATGGATTGACAACAGGAGACCTGATCTTGACAGGAAAGTCATAATATCCCATGGTATCCTCTGCTTGCCCAGATGGCGGAATTGGTAGACGCGCTAGGTTCAGGTCCTAGTGAGGGAAACTTTGTGGAGGTTCGAGTCCTCTTTTGGGCATTGGTTTTTAATCGCAGGCTACACGATGAAAGACAGGTTAGGATTGCCTTCATGATTGACTGGAAACAACTCATTGAAACGGAAGAAAAGACGCGCAAAGCAAGTCACAAAGCCCACGAGCTCGATTGGCAACAAGAGGCCGCTTACAGCTTGTGCGAGCTTTACTATACCCAGTTTCGCACCCAACGCTACGGCTCAAACCAGAGAATTGACCTTAGGCCAGGCTCTGACTTTAATCGTTTTATGACTTCGCATATGGAGCCGCTTGGCCAGTATGAAGTGTGGGATGCCTTATTTCCCAACAAGATTTCAGCCACTTCGGCTGGTGCCTTAGACGAAGCCTTGAACTTATTAGCCGATTCTAAGATTGTCGATCGCGTTTACTCAGGCGATATTATCACCGTTCAAAAGCTGGTACACACCATTCGTAAGAAAAGAGCCAAATATCTGGATAATCTGTGATGAGTAGATGGGTCCGAAATCATGATGACAGACTACTACCAAATCACCATGGCTTACGCTCATTGGAAGCAGAATCGCCATAAGACTCTGGCGCGATGCCAGCTTTTCTATCGCAAACCTCCCGCAGGAGAAAAAAGCATCGTGGCCTGTGGCCTTGATACGGCCATTCAGTTTCTGGAAGCATTTCGATGGAGCGAGGCCGATCTCGCGTTTTTGCAAGCGAATCATTTTGAGCCCGAGTTTATCAATCACCTAAGAACTCTTCGATTCACAGGGTCCCTATACGCTGTGCGTGAAGGAGAGCGTTGCGATCCTTGGGAGCCCATTCTTCAGCTTGAGGCTCCGATCGTTGAAGCCCAGCTGCTGGAAACACCTCTCCTCAATCTCATCAATTTTCAAAGCCTCATTGCGACCAAAGCGCATCGGATCTGTCAAGCAGCTCAGACCGACCCTGTGTACGAATTTGGTTTGAGACGCGCCCAGGGTCCCAATGGGGCCTTGCTCGCCAGTCGCGCTTCCTACATCGGTGGATGCGCTGGGACTTCTAATTTTGAGGCAGCGGTTCAATTTGGAATCCCTCCTCGGGGAACGATGTCTCATGCCTGGGTGATGGCGTATGAGAGAGAATCGGAGTCCTTCGAAGCTTACTGCCAAGTTTATCCCGATCATACCATCCTGGCGGTGGATACCTACGATACGCTCAGGGGAGTCCAAGCGGCCATTCTGCTCGGCAAAAAACTCAAAGGAATTCGATTGGATTCGGGCGATCTTTTGCATTTGAGTCGAGAGGCTCGCAAAATGCTAGATGAAGCGGGACTTTATGAGACCCAAATCATAGCAAGCGGAGATCTCGACGAGAAAGCAATTGCACACCTCAAACAAAACCAAGCACCCATCGATGCTTGGGGAGTCGGAACTCGCTTGGTCACTGCATTCGATGAGCCAGCATTAACCGGTGTTTACAAGCTGATTGCAGTGCAGCGAGAAGATGGCATCTGGAGAGACTGTCAGAAAATCTCCAACGATTTGGGCAAACGTTCGCCCAACGCACGTTGGAGAGAATCTCTTAAGCTAATGCCCATTTTTGACCAAGGTCGATGCTGCTATCAGCGACCCAACCTGCATGAGATTCGAAGCTATGCTCATCAAGCTTCCTGAAGTTCCTCAAGGTAGCCGAATCGGCATTTTAGGAGGAAGCTTTGATCCTCCTCACCTCGGACACCCAACACTCGCCTTGGCAGCATTGGCCACTCATTCTCTGGATCAAATTTGGGTGATTCCCTGTAAAGAGCACCCATTCTCCAAAAAGCTGACGGTCTTTGAACATCGATTTAAAATGAGCCAGTACGCTTTTCGTCGGATTCGGGATGTTGAAGTGCTGGATATTGAGCGCCATTTGCCAATTCCAAATCATACTTACATAACACTCATGGAGATCTTGAAACTGCGTCCTGATCTCGATTTAAGTTTGATTTTAGGCAGTGATCTTCTAGAGGGTTTAAGTACCTGGAAGCAGGCTAAAGAATTACAGAAGATGTTTAAGATTTATGTCTTTGATCGTGCAAGCTTGTGCCCTTCAATGTCGAGTACGAATATTCGAGAAATGGCGTTTCAGGGCTTCTATGAACATCTCGATGTCGCAGTGCAAGCTTACATTCGGAAAAAACGTCTTTACAGGTCATGATTTTGTTGCCATGACGACATGGAATCGACTGTATCGATCTTATCAAATGGAGAATTACAATGTCAGAAAAAATAATGAAGGTTGGTTTGAAACGTGAAAAAGGTTGGCTATACTACTTGAACTCAGATTTAAATATCCAGCGTTCAAGAATGGTGGTTGGGGGGCAAAGAAAAGATCCCAATCAACGGCCAGAGCTTGTTCTAAAAACAGGAATGAAGCGAGATCCGGGCTTTCTCTACTTTGTCGACAAAGTCGGAGATATTGCACGCACGCAAGCTAAGCGCGGACGATAGAAAGTTTTGAGAATCTAGGCCAAGTCATCCTAGACCATGGCCATAGATTGGGTGGGGCCTTTCCTATTGCTTCTATCGGGGGCAAGCTTTGGGAACAACTGCGTACAGCTCTTCTTCGTGAGCGCGTAGACAGTCTCCTGTTTCCCAATAAAGTTTGGTTTTAGGACCTTCTACCTCCTTCAACCAGCAACTTCGATTAAAATGCGGGACTGCGCGCGTGCCACAAGCAATCCCCCAAGGATAGAGAGTCACAGACAACGAACACTCTTGCAAAGTCTTGGGACAATCGATCGAATGAAAAGCGAAATCGGTGTTGCCTTCGCACCAAGTGTCCGCACAAAACCAATCGATGTCTTCTAGAAGTTTCTTTTCGACCGCAGGAGATAAGAGAGAAACAAAGAAAATCGCGCTAAGCATACTCGATGAAACAAGCTCCATCGTGAAGCCTATTCCATCCTGATGTCAAATTTCGACCTTAGAGCGGTTCCGGTTTGAAATGGTTTAAACACTGTGGGTACTAAACGGCCCGCGAGCATAAGAGCCTGCGTATCCAGCAAGATTTTCATACATACTCTTGAAAATCTTTAGGAATCTCATCAAATGCTGAGAGCATGGTGATACCCGTTGCAAAGCCAAGCGCCCTCGGCCCTTGCGATTGGGAAAACGGCATGATTTTTGCGATGGGACGACCGCGATTCATAATCATAACGTTTTCTCTCTGAAGCGCTTTTCTAACAGCTTCTGAAAATTTTTCCTTTGCTGCATAAAGATTATAGTAATTGGTAAGCTGATTGTCCACAATCTCATACTAGACCTAGTAGGTCTTATTGTCAAACTATTGCCCGAGTTCAACAAATTGGAGACTGGGAAAGGCTGGCTTACATCCCTAAGCTTATGCCAAGCTTGATGTCTTGGATATCGCGTCTAATTTGCTCTTGTAATGCTTCCACCGAAGCAAACTTTTGCTCATCTCGAATACGTTTTTGAAACTGGATTTCAAGTCGCTGTTCATAGAGATCGCCGTCGAAATCAAGAAAATGAGTTTCAACTTGCGGGACCAAATGCGCTCCTAGAGTGGGCCTTAGGCCAATGTTACAGGCCCCAAACCCGGCTTGTGGAGAAAACACCGCGTAAACACCATGAGGGGGCAGAACGTCTTGTTCCACATCCAGGTTCGCCGTTGCAAAGCCGATCGATTTTCCTCGACCGGCTCCTCGAAAGACGGTTCCAGTCAGTGCGTAGTTATGTCCTAAGAGCTCTCGAATTTGTTCAGAATTGCCTGCGCGAATCGCTAAACGCACGCGAGAAGAAGAACAGACAGACCCTCCTATCGATACCGGATCGATTGCATGAGTCTCAAAACGCGGATCCGACTCTAAATCCAATCGATTGCCGGAAGCTTGATGCCCAAACACGAAATTGGATCCAATCACCAAATGCTTGGTCTTCAACTTGGAAACGAGAATTTGTGCCATGAATACATCGGGTGGAAGGCTTGAAAATTCAGGGACAAAAGGCTGAAAAAGGACCTGATCCACGCCCAAAGAACGAAGACCTTGCTCTTTCTGAAGGTCGGTCATCAACCTGGGAGCCCCTCGAGGATGAGGAGTCAGGGTCAAAACCAGGATGGGAAGGTTTTGGGAACCCTTCAGTTGCAGCGCTTTTTCGATGAGAACTTGATGGCCTCGGTGGAGGCCATCAAAATTTCCGATTAAGACAATGCTCAAACGGTTCCTTTCGGAACAAATACGCGTTTCTCACGCTTTCGAGCGCGTGCCTCAGCGGCTCGTGCTTTCAGTTTCTTCTTAATGGAGGGTTTGACATAGTGTTCGCGCTTACGAACTTCTTTCAAAACACCCGACTGCTCGACTTTACGCTTGAATCGCTTCAAAGCGCGATCGATGGGTTCACCATCTCGGACTGCTACTTTCGTCAAATTATTCACCTCCTTCGTTGAGTTCTTCGGAATCCTCATTATCATCAATTCGAGTCACTGCAATAACCCTTTCGGTACTATTGCGGTCCACGGAAATCAGTCGAACGCCTTTCGTGTTTCGGCCAATTTCAGACACATCGCCCGCTTTCATTCGGATCAATATTCCAGCGTCGGTCGTTAGCATGACATTATCTTGCTCTGAGACCTGAATCGTCCCGCAAACACGACCGTTGCGTTCATCACACTTAATCGTAATTAGACCGATCCCACCACGGGTCTGGCATCGATATTCTGCTACATCGGTTCGCTTTCCATAGCCAAACTCTGTAACGGTTAGAATGCTGGATTTATCGCCCAAGACTTCCATGCTTACCAGCTCATCGCCCGTTCGCAGTGAGACTCCACGAACCCCGGCCGCTTGCCTGCCCATCGGGCGCACATCAGACTCTCCGAATCGAATCGCCATACCGGCTTTGGTCGATAGAATAATGTCATTTTTGCCTTCTGTGATTTTAACACCGACTAATTCGTCGTTGTCTTCAATCCCACAAGCGATCAATCCCGAGCTTCGAGGACTTGAATAAGCCATCAAATCCGTCTTCTTAATCTTGCCCCACTTGGTGGCCGTGACCACAAATGCCTTGCCTTCTTCCGCAGGAAAGTGGCGAACCGGCAAAATAGTCCGAACTTTTTCATTTTCGGAAAGTTGGATCAAATTCACAATCGGTCGACCTTTGGATTGAGGGCCTGCCATCGGCAATTCATGAACCTTGACCCAAAATACACGACCCAGGTTGGTAAAGGCCAGAAGGTAAGCGTGCGTCGAAGCCGAAAAAGCGTCTTCAATAAAATCTTCTTCCTTCGCTGTGACGGCTGTTTTACCTTTACCACCACGGCGCTGCGACCGATAGTTGGCCAGTGGAGCGCGCTTGATATAACCCTGGTGGGAAATGGTGACCAACATGTCTTCTTCGGGGATCAAGTCTTCATCGGTCATCTGGCCTACGCCGCCAATGATTTGAGACCTTCGAGGTGTTGCAAATTGAGCTTGAATCTCGATCAATTCACCCTTAATCACACCCATCATGACTTTCAAATCGCCCAAAATTTCGAGCAATCGCGCAATGGTATTGAGCAATTCTTGGCCTTCCGAGACCAATTTTTCACGTTCTAAGCCGACCAAACGAGACAAGCGCATTTCCAAAATCGCTGCTGCTTGAGTTTCATCCAATTGCGCAAAGCCTTGCTTTATCCACGAATCAATTTGATCCGTCGGGGCCGAAGCAAACAAAGCAAGTTGCTCAGAACCCATGAATCTCTCTTCGCACAAACGCGTTTTTGCTTCTTCGGTATTCTTGCTCGAGCGAATGATTTCGATGACCCGATCAATCGCATCGAGGGCGACCAAAAGCGAAGCAACAATATGAAAACGCTTCTGAGCTTCCTGAAGCTCATATCGACTTCTTCGCGTCACCACTTCGCGTCTGAACGAAATAAACTCTTCTAAAACATCGCGCAGACCCAGGGTACGAGGTTGTCCTTGCACAATCGCCAGCTGATTGACGGGGTAAGAAGTTTGCAAAGGTGTCAGCTGATAGAGCTGGTTCAGGATAACATCGCCCATCGCATCGCGCCGCAGATCAATCGCGATGCGCATACCATCTCGATCCGATTCGTCGCGAATGTCCGTGATCCCATCCACGCGTTTGTCTCGTACAAGCTCGGCAATACGCTCCAAGAGTCGAGCCTTGTTAACCTGGTATGGAATTTCATCGATGATGATTTGCTGGCGTTTAGCGCGTTCGTTATACTCAACCGCCGCTTTTCCACGAAGTACAACCGAGCCTCGACCCGTTTCCAGAGCCGAACGACAGCCTTCAGTACCGCAGATGAAACCACCCGTTGGAAAATCAGGACCCGGCACCATTTGAAATAAAGCCCGATTGTCAATCTCCGGTCCCTCTTCATACTTTTCAGCAATGACCGCCAACAACGCAGTAATGATTTCTCCGAGATTGTGCGGAGGGCAACGGGTGGCCATGGCCACCGCAATTCCTTCGGATCCGTTCACCAAAAGATTCGGGATGCGAGAAGGCAGAACCACAGGCTCTTCCACGGTCCCATCAAAATTGGGAATGAAATCAACCGTATTTTTTTCGATATCGCGTAAAAGCTCTTCGGCAATTTTTGCAAGCCTGGCTTCCGTATACCGGTAAGCAGCCGCGGGATCCCCATCCACGCTACCGAAATTCCCTTGACCATCAATCAGCAGTTCGCGCATGTTCCAAGGCTGAGCCATTCGAACCAAGGCTTCGTATACAGGCATATCGCCGTGGGGGTGATACTTTTTGAGCACTTCCCCCACCACACCGGCGCATTTGGAAAACTTTCGAGAAGAAAGTAAACCTTCCGAATACATGGCGTATAGAATTCGGCGGTGAACCGGCTTCAAGCCATCGCGCACATCGGGTAACGCACGGCCAATGATGACGCTCATGGAATAATCGCGAAAAGAGGTACGAAGTTCTTCCGCAATGCTAATGGAGTGAATGTCGGACATAAGAGGCCTCAACTTAAGCTAAAAAGGCTGAAATGACAATGGCTGCACCTGCTTCTAAAGCATCATCGCAATCAAAGTGATCAACAAAGTCGCAAACACCGGTACTTTGACGAATCGAAAGCCAAAAAGCTTATGCGCCAGATTGACGATCGCTAAAACAATCAACGCCGGGTAACAAGCAACAATCAAAGGGACAATCAACCCCATCAGTTTGGCAAAACCTAAGTTGGCCATCGAACCGCTGATCGCCGTTGTCATCAAAAGACAGAGCGGGTAGCTCAATTTTTCCCGAAAAATGGTCTTTCGAAGATAATCCGCAAACACAGTCGTCAGGGCTAAAGCAGTGACCAGGCAAGACACGGCCACTGTTGCATTGGTCAGGATGCCTCCCTGAGGCCCGAGGATATAAGGAGCTAGCGCATTTAAGAGCTCGTATCGGTTTATATCCCCCACCGAAGGCCCGTGGAAAGCCGCTACTAAGCAAAAACCCGCGTAGACCAGGCCGAGTAAAACAGCACCCACACAACCTGCTTTCAGCCCCTCAATTGCCAAGCGTTGATAGCTGGTTTCTTTGCCAAGCCCTTGTTTCAGGTTGGTCAGAATGAGGCCAGCAAAAAAAATGGTTCCCAAGAGATCCATGGTCCCATAGCCTTCCACAACTCCCTTGAGAAGAGCCTCGGAAGGAGCCCAATCGCTTGGATTAGGAGATCCGTGAACCCAGAATAAGCCCACAATAATAATGCTTAAGAGCAAGAGAAGCTTGACGGGACCCAGAAATTTTCCAATCAAATCCACCACGGTGTTTTGCTTCAGCGCAAAGAGAAAAACCACACCGGAAGCTAAAAAGCTGAAATAACCCAATGAAAAATCGGGAAAATACCACTTGGTGGCAGCAAACGCCGTATTGATGCACCGAGGAATCGCCCCAAACGGGCCGATTAAAATCATGCACACGGCTGCCATCAAAATGCCAGGAATCACTCCCACGCGTCCCAAAAACTGCCGGTAGTCTCCATCGTACAGAACGGTCGATACGAGCCCAAGCAAAGGAACAACGACAGCCGTTAGGCAAAAACCCGTCACAGCCCAACCCACTGAAGCGCCGGCTTCTCGACCCAGGGCCAATGGAAACACAACGTTGCCCGCGCCAAACAACATGGCAAACATGGCTATCCCAGCTGATATCGATCGCGGCATAATCTGACGCCTGTAGCAGGCCATAAGAACCTTGGCAACGGGGACAAAGTGCCCTTAGAGTTCAGCCCAGAAGCGATACTGACTGCTGACTCGCTTGCCATCAAACGCAATCGAATAGGCTTGGATTTTTGAACAACCCGCCGTTTGCAATTCCTGATAATACGCTTTTTCTTCGACCTGCTTCAGACCCGCTGAAGCCTTCAAACCCATTTGACTTCGATCAAAATACCCGGATCTTTGCAGGCATCGCTGTGGTGCTTGAGAAAATTCAAAACGGACCAGGGATTGTAAATCGTCTGTCTTTTTTCGCCAAAAAGTAGTCCAAATAAAAATCTTGGCTAATGTCGTACACGCTGATGTTATTGAGATCGGAAAACAGGCTTCCTTGGAAATTCGCGTCATCACAGCCTTGTATAGGAAGGCAACGGCTTCCGGAAAAAATCCGTTGAGGTAAGCCTGTTGCAAGGGCGTGTCGTATTCATCAATCAACACCCAGACTTTTTGATTAGGGAAGAGAGGCAATCAAAACTTGTTTTTCAGTCCAAGAATACCCGGTAAATCAACTCCTTGAATATACTCAAGACTTGCGCCTCCACCGGTTGAAAGATAAGATATTTTGTCGGACAACCCAACTTTGCTCAGAGCGGCTACCGAATCTCCACCGCCCACCACACTGAATGCCTCGCTTTCTGCAACCGCTTTCGCAATCGACTCGGTTCCAGCAAAGCCAGATTCCCACTCAAACAAGCCTACCGGGCCATTCCAAAAAATAGTTTTGGCAAAATGAATGGCTCGCTCGCATTGGGTGCGCGTTTGAGGACCTATATCGATTCCAATATCTTGCTCGCGCATGTGAGTCACAACCTCAGCCAAGGCTTCGCGTTTCAATTCGGAAACCACCACATGATCGGTGGGAAGAATAACCGATACGCCCAGGCTGGAAGCTTTTTGAAGAATTAAATGAGCCATATTAAGCTTATTTTCTTCGAAGAGGCTTCGGCCGATAGGAAGTCCTTTAGCCTTCAAGAACGTGTATGCCATCGCTCCACCAATGATCAACGTATCCACTCTGGGAAGGAGCTGGGCAATCACACCCAACTTATCGCTGACCTTAGCTCCCCCCAAAATAGCCACAAAAGGCTTTTTCGGAGCAACCGTGATTTGGTTGAGGTTTTCAATTTCTTGCCGAATCAAGAAGCCAGCGCACTTGATCGGGATAAATCGCGTTATGGCATCCACAGACGCGTGAGCACGATGCACCGTTCCAAAGGCATCGTTGACGTAGGCATCCATATTTTGCGACAAAAGCCGAGCGAAAGCCTCGTCATTTTTCTCTTCGCTTGGGTGAAATCTGAGGTTTTCCAACATCAAGATTTCACCGGGCTTCATTTCTGCAACAAGCTTTTTAACTCCATCGCCAATGCAGTCGTGGGCAAAAACAATGTCCTGTCCAAGCAATTCATGAAGTCGCACCGCTACAGGCTCCAGCGAGCACTCAGGCCTTGACTTACCTTTAGGCCTGCCCAAATGGCTTGCTACGATGACTTTCGCTCCGCATTCGCGAAGGTAGTGAATGGTAGGAAGACAAGCACGGATCCGTGTATCATCGGCAATGACGCCCGGTTGCTCAAAGGGAACGTTAAGGTCTAAGCGGCAAAATACGCGCTTTCCAAGCCAATCGATTTTGGGGTCGTCTAGGTAGGTCAGCACGATTGAGCCATCAAAGACAATAAATCAACAGCACGGTTGCCAAAGCCCCACTCGTTATCGTACCAAGCCAGAACCTTGACGAGGTTGCCACCCAGTACTTTGGTACAGCCGGCATCAACAATCGACGATTCGTTCGTTCCGTTTAAGTCCACGGAAACCACCGGATCTTCGGTATAACCCAAGATCCCCTTCAAGATACCTTGTGAAGCTTCTCGCAGTTTGGCATTCACTTCTTGCACAGTCGTGTCCTGATTCAAAACAGCCACCAAATCAATGCAACTGACATTGGGAGTCGGTACTCGAATCGCCATTCCATCAAATTTGCCTTCCAATTCCGGAAGCACCAACGCGACAGCCTTGGCTGCGCCTGTGGTCGTCGGAATCATGGATAGGGCTGCCGCACGCGCGCGGCGTTTGTCTTTGTGTGACAAGTCCAGAAGTTGTTGATCGTTGGTATAGCTGTGAATCGTTGTGACAGAAGCTTTTTTGATCCCGAAATGATCGCTCAAGACTTTAGCAACCGGCGCGATGCAATTGGTGGTACACGACGCAGTGGAGACGACTTGCATCTTGGAGTCAAACACGTTTGAATTCACTCCGTAGCAAATCGTAGCGTCCGGTGCTTCTCCGCTGGTGGGTGCGCTGATCAGCACCTTTTTAGCCCCAGCTTGGATATGCAACAGGGCCTTATCGCGACTTAAAAAGTGACCGGTTGATTCCAAAACCACATCCACTTCCAAGTCCTTCCAAGGCAAATCCAGTGGATCTTTCCGCGAGTATACCTGAAGGGTTTTGCCATTAACCATCAAAGCTTCTTTTTCCGCTCGGACTGTTCCAGGGAATCGTCCGTGGACGGAATCGTACTTCAAGAGATAAGCCATCGTATCCACATCGCTGAGATCATTGATGGCTACAACTTGAAGATCGGATCTGTTTTGAATGATCCGCAAGACCGCACGTCCAATGCGACCGAAGCCGTTAATGGCAATACGCTTCATACAACCGGATAGACGTTGGCGTGGATGCGTTCTTGGCTGGTGCGTTCAAACTTGACCACTCCGTGGGTCAACGCAAACAAGGTGTGATCTCGGCCGCAACCCACGTTCTTACCCGGTTTAATTCTCGTTCCACGTTGGCGGACGAGAATATTGCCGGCCAGAACTTGCGTTCCATCCGATCGCTTAACACCCAAATACTTCGGGTTTGAATCTCGCCCGTTTCGAGTTGAGCCTTGCCCTTTTTTATGTGCCACTGTGAACCTCGTTAATCAAAACTTCAACAAAATGCTGACGGTGTCCTTGAGACTTTTGGTAGCCTTGGCGTCGTTTTTTCTTGAAGACCAGTACTTTTTTGTCTTTGCCGGTGCTCAGCACGGTTGCTTGAACCTTCGCATTCGATACGAGAGGTTTGCCAAGCTTGACCGCTTCTCCACCAATCATCAAGACTTTATCAAAGGTAACGGCGTCGCCGGCTTGATAAGTCCGAGTGAGATCGAGCTTCAAGCGCTCGCCAGCAGAGACACGATGCTGTTTGCCAGCAGCTTCAATAATGGCATAAGTCATGTTGTAATCCTTGTTTGGCGCAATTGACTGGATTTTACGAGAAATGTCAAGAGAGCTAGGCAGATCCATTGGGAAGTAGATAATCCCAAGGCCCAGAAGCCCCGATTCTCATCCGTGCGAAGAAACTCAATCCCAAACCGAAAGACACCATAATATCCTAAAAATTGTTTCCAGTCCTTGGCAATCCAGATCAAAGAGAATGCGTACAAAGATTCAATGAGTTGTACAGGAATGCCTCCGACGCCTTCGCAGCAACCCGTGACATAGCAGCCAATACGCCCAAACCCGAGACCCGTGCACAAGGCGGGGACGCATAAGTCTGCATATTCTCTTATCTCTGACCAGAGACTCGCAGCCATGAGAGCGCCCAAGATTCCGCCCAACAAAACGTAGCCTGGATCGCTCCAACGAAAAGCATGGCCTGGATCGTCGTATATCAAGTCCCAAGCGCTGACAGCAATGGTTCCATTGCTGAGCCAGTGCCCTTTGGCTTCAAACAAAACATGGGCCCATTTAGAACCCACAAGCCCAGACACAACCAGTGTCAGCCAAACGAATAGAGTTTTTGAAGAAAGCTTTTGAGCTTGCCAACACTTTCCCAAAAACACCGCAGAACCGATGGCATAAGCTCCGCTCATAAAGCAAAAATAAGTTTCCAAAACTTCTGTTCAACCATTCCGTGCTCAGCCGTATTTCACGATTCCTTTTCAACCCAAAAGATCATCGACACCGGGTCTCGACCAACTCTGCTTCAGAGGACAGCAAGTCCAGAACGCGGGTCCCATGACCTCATAAACCACCTCAAACCGGAA
Organism: Myxococcaceae bacterium; assembly: GCA_016000045.1. Taxonomy (NCBI): domain Bacteria; kingdom Pseudomonadati; phylum Myxococcota; class Myxococcia; order Myxococcales; family Myxococcaceae; species Myxococcaceae bacterium. The sequence goes on from JAECQY010000001.1 coordinate 49,247, forward strand.
CCGCTCTAGAACATCGCAAGAAAAGCTCGTAGGGGCTCATGAGACTTCTTGCCTAACTAGAACAGGAGCTAAAGACTTCGAAAGCTAGAATCGGGCAACTTCGTATCCGTTGACAAGGGTATAGCACTTGATCTTCTGACGCCTGCAGGACTTGCTCTAGAATCATTTTTTTTTCAGGACCTGAAACCAGGAAACGAATTTCTCGAGCCTGATTGATCGCATCCGGCAACAAAGTAATGCGGTACTCGCCTTGGCGAGCCACATAAATGGCCGCTACTTTGCTATTAACAGGCAGAGAAATGCCTGGAAATAACGAGGCAGTGTGACCATCTGTTCCAATGCCCAAATACACCAAATCCAATCGAAGCTCCTCGAGATTCTTAGCATAACGCAAAGCGCATTCATGAGGATCGGCTAATCCAGTCTCTATTGCGTGAATATGAGCTTTGGAAACCGGAACGTGATCCAGCAGATCGTGCTTGGCGCTTCCGGCATTGCTTCGCGGGTGTTCGATTGGCACGTAGCGTTCATCGCTCCAATAGATATGGACCCTGGACCAATCGACCGGGATCGTTTTCAGCGCTTCCCATACAGGCTTCGGAGTTCTTCCACCAGATAGCGCCACATTGAATCGACCGCGCTCCGCGATCGCTTGTTCCGCAAGCGTGTTAAACTCTTCAGCCGCGTAGCGGGCGAATTCCGATTCGGATTCAAAGTTTATTAAATTATATTTCGCCATTTTCGACCTTCTCTTTCCATTAATTCACTTGCTTCTTGAGGACCCCAACTTTCAGAGCCATAATTTGGAAAATCTCGAGGAGGAAGCGCATTCCAAACATCCAAAATCGGTTGAACCACTCGCCAACCGGTTTCCACCATATCGGCTCTTTGGAATAAAGTGCTATCGCCCATCATGCAATCGTATAACAAGGCCTCATATCCCGTTCCAGGCCGCGATCCGAAATAATCGCGATACTGAAATTTCATGTTTACATCTTCTAACTTCACCACCGGCCCGGGCACTTTGGCACCGAATCGCAGAGAGATCCCTTCTTCAGGTTGGATATGGACGACGAGCAGATTAGGAGACAAATTCTCAACCTGCGTTTCCTTGAACATTACCGCCGGAGGAGTTTTGAATTGAATGGCAATCTCCGTAGCGCGCTGAGGCATTCTTTTTCCCGTTCGGAGGTAGAACGGAACACCTGCCCAGCGCCAATTGTCCACCATCAAACGAAGCGCCACAAAGGTTTCCACATTGGAATCCGGCTTCACATCTTTAGAGGATCGGTACTCTCGATACTGCCCGCGAACGACGTAACGGATTACATCTTCGGGCTTTAGAGGCTGAATCGCGCGCAATAATTTGGATTTTTCATCTCGAACCGCATCCGCGTCTAAGGAAATCGGAGGTTCCATGCCAACATAGCTAAGCAACTGAAAAATGTGGTTGGGAACCATATCTCGAAGGGCCCCTGCCGTTTCATAGTAGTTGCCTCGAAGCTCAACACCCAAACTTTCCGCTACCGTAATTTGGACGTGATCAATGTAGCGCCGGTTCCAGATCGGTTCGAAAATGCCGTTTGCAAACCGAAACGCCAATAGGTTTTGGACCGTCTCTTTGCCCAAATAGTGATCAATTCGAAAGATTTGATGTTCTTGTAAAATTCGTAAAATATCCGCATTCAGCTTCTGAGCGCTTTCCAGATCACGCCCAAAGGGTTTTTCGATAATCACTCGACGGCGAAATCCATTCGATTCATCCACAAGGCCCAACTGCCCAAGCAGCTTAATGATTTTAAGAAAAAATTGAGGAGGAACGGCTAAGTAAAAAATATGATTCCGATTTGGGTCCAAGGCTAATTTTAAGGATTGGAATGTGCTTTCTTGGGTTAAATCACCCGAGATAAAATGCGTATTTTCCATTAACTTTTCGCCAAAGGCTTTGGAATCCGAATCCGATACAAAACTCTCCACGTTGCCTTTCATGGTATTTCGAAAAGCCTCTGGGGTTTGCTCGGTGCGTGCAACACCAAATAAAGAAAAGTGATCCGGCAATAGCGAAGCGGCTCCGAGGTTACACAGAGCAGGTAACAGCAATCTCTTGGTTAAATCTCCGCCCGCACCAAGAATCACGAGTTGACAATCTGTAGCCTTCATTTTTCAACATGCCCCCCGAATTGAAAGCGCATGGCGGACAAAGTTTTTTCCGCGAAGCTGTGGTCTTGCCTCGAACGGAATCTCTTAAACAAAGCCGTTGAAAGAACTTCTGCAGAAACACCCGACTCAACGGCAGCTTGAACGGCCCAACGCCCTTCTCCTGAATCCCCAACCTGTCCCGTATAAGAATCCAATTCGGGATCTTGCTCTAAAGCCATCGCGGTCAGGTCCAGAAGCCAGGATCCAATCACACTCCCTCGACGCCATACTTCCGCAATGTCTTTCAGGTTGAACGAAAACTCACTAGAACCTTTTAAAATATCAAATCCTTCAGCATAAGCCTGCATCAAGCCGTACTCGATTCCATTGTGAATCATTTTGACATAATGGCCAGCTCCTACCGGCCCACAATGCAAGTAGCCTTGCTCGGCTGGGCGCAAGGGACCCCCCTCGCCAGCCGTACGTTCCAGATCTCCGGCTCCCGGAGCCAAGGTCTGAAACAGAGGTTCACAATGCTCAAATACAGCTCGATCGGCCCCAATCATTAAGCAATATCCTCGTTCTTTTCCCCAAACCCCTCCGCTGGTTCCGACATCCACGAAATGGATCCCCGCTTGTTGGAGGCGATCGGCTTGTTTCCGATCATCCTTGTAATAAGAGTTTCCGCCATCGATCACGATATCTCCGGCTTCCAGCGTATGGGCCAAGGCTTCCATCGTACCCTGAGTGGGTTGACCCGCAGGAAGCATCACCCAGACCACACGTGGAGCGCTTAACTGGTTTTTCAGATCGGCAAGAGAGTAAGCGGCCAAAGCTCCTTGCTGCTGAAGCTGGTCTATATGACTCGGCTGAATATCGTGCACCACGCACGTATGCCCTCCATCGAGGAGGCGCTGAGCCATCTTGGCCCCCATTTTGCCTAATCCGATCATTCCAATTTGCATAATTCCTCCAGGCTAATACATAAGATTCTGCGCTCCCTTTCGCATAAAACACGCGCGTCGCCCAGTGCCTGTGCGCGTTTAACCTGATTAAATGTATAGCCACGGTTGGGAACCGAAAGATCGGGCTTCGAGTCTTCAAACACCTGAAGCGCAACACAGGTGTTAGGTCCTCCTTTGTGAAGTTGACCGGTAGAATGCAAAAATCGAGGACCGAATCCAAGAGTGGTGGCAACTTGCTTCTCATCGCGGATTTGATGCCGGAGCTTTTGTAGAAATTCTTGATTTTTGGAATTCATGTTCACAAATGCTTGAATAGCCACATAGTCTCCAGGCCGAATCTGCAGGAGCCAATGTTCATAATCTTGAAGGGTACTCGATGGATAAGCCGGTATCTGCTCAGGGTGTTCCATCAAAGCGCGCGCAGCTATTTTAGCGGCTTCAACATCGGGCTGATCAAAGGGATTGATCCCTAAGATTGGACCCACCATCGCAGTCGCCACTTCCCATCGATAGAATTCGCCTCCCAAATCTTCTAAGTCGGAAATCTCGATTCGGATAACGGGTTGACCCGCACGTTCCAGGGCTTCCACGCCGTGCTCCAGCTCTGGGTCACCGCATAGTTTAAAAAATACAAAGGCTCGATCGTTTCCATAAACACTTGGATCCGCCAAAGACTCGCCCACGATCGGAATCAAACCTTTGCCTTCTTTGCCAGTGGATTCTGCCAGCAATTGTTCGATCCAGTCGCCCAAAGGTGCCAAGGCGCTTGAAGTCAGCAGGGTGACTTTATCACGTCCTTGAAGAGCCAATTGTCCCAACGTGAGCCCCAGCTGAGCGCCTGGGTTTTTGAGGGGTTCGAGAGAGCGACAGGCATGACGCATGCGCTTGGCACTCGCCAAAATCGCGTTCACATCAATTCCTCTATAAGCCGCTGGAACCAGGCCAAAGTTGGATAGCGCAGAATAGCGTCCCCCGATCGACCGCACTCCTGGATAGATCGCAAAAAATTCTCGCTCTCGGGCTACTTTCTCCAGCGCCGAACCCGAGTCGGTGATGGCGATAAATTGAGCCGGATTTTTGACTTTATCCCAAAAATAATCCAAGAAGATATTCGGCTCTAATGTGCTTCCGGATTTGCTGGAAACGATAAACAGTGTCTTTTTCAGATCAATCTGGCCTTCCATATCGGCGATTTGCGCCGAGTCCGTAGAATCCAGCACCCAAAACCTTGGCCATGCATCCTGTTTTTGAAGCAAACGTGAAAGAGTATCGGGAGCCAGGCTCGAGCCTCCCATTCCGAGCAAAACAATCGATTGAATTCCTGTAGGCAAAGGTTTTAACTGGCAAGGCTGGTCCTCGAGCACGTTCAACCAACCCATCCATGGACTCGATTTGGCTTGCTCGAACAGATCGGGAACTGGCAAAAGGCGAGCGGGGTATTTCGCCGCAATGGCACTCAACATCTTATCAAACGGACCCGTAAACAAACGAATCCCTTCGGTTAAAAGCGAGTCGGTCACACTCTGAAGCGAAATCCCCTTTTTTTCGAGTGCTTCCAAATCCGCTTTCGCTTCTTCTAAACGCGTCTCTAATTTTGGGTCCCAATTTCCATGATCTAAGAATGCCTCATACGTAGCGGGTGGAAGCGTATTGACCGTATCAGGCCCGATCAGCTCTTCCACGTACAAAACATCTCGATAGGTCGGATTCTTTGGACTGGTACTGGCCCATAATAAACGTTGTTTATGCGCTCCGCGCTGACTCAGCTGTTTCCAGCGATCGGATGCGTAAAGCGCTTTGTAGACTTGGTACGTTTGCTTGGCATTGGCGATCGCGATTTTACCCGCCAATTCTGGAGCCAAGGAGTCTATCACCGAATCAATGCGACTAATAAAAAAGCTGGCGACACTCGCCACATGAGCCACGGGAAAGCCTTGCTCGACCCGCCGTTCGAGTCCCTTCATGTATGCCTCGGCGGCTTGAAGGTAGAGCTCTTGGGAAAATAGCAGCGTCACATTAACCGGGATCCCTTGAGCAATCAATTCTTCGATCGCCGGAATGCACTCGGGCGTCGCAGGGACCTTGATCATCAGGTTCGGTCGATTCACGCGTGCCCACAGGCGTTTTCCTTCCGCAATCGTTCCCGCGCAATCAAGCGCTCGATGAGGCGAAACTTCTAGGCTCACGTAGCCATCCAGCGCATTCGTTTCTTGGTACACTTCGAGCAAAACATCGGCAGCGTCTTGAACATCTCGAACCGCTAAGGCTTCGTAAAGCTCGATCGGCTTTAAAAGCTGCTGCTGGTTCAAAGCGTTCAGAAAATCATCGTAATCGCTTCCGGAGGCAACAGCCTTCTCAAAAATCGCCGGGTTCGAAGTAACCCCTCTTAAACCCTCTTCCTGTACCTTGCGTTTCAGCTCACCAGAAGCAATCAGACCACGTTGAATAAAATCAAGCCAAATCGACTGACCCACTTGACTAAGTTCTTGGAGCGCGTTCATGCGCCAAGTCTAGCATAAATTCAAGCAATCGTTCGTTAATCTCTTACACGAAGTGCTTCGTAGACTTTTTTTCCTCTGGGAGACATGAGCTGCATATCGAAGTAATCGGCGTTTCTCTCCAGTTCCTGGAGCGCGGTTCGGAGCCCCAACTGGATGCTTGGGTAAACCATGCCTTCGGGAAGCTCGATATCTTGACAGTTGTTTTTCAGGTTAAAAGCGTTGCAGTAGTCTTGAGTCGGTTCCTCGCAACTTCCTTGGTAGGGGGAAACCATCGCAGATACCCAGCCGCGCTTGCTCACATGCGTCAGAACCGAACCAGACGCTTTCATTTTGGGCCATACCATATCTCGCAAGAATAGCTCATCATCGCCGTAGCGAAACCGATACGGAAAGTAGGTCATCGCCTGGTGTAAATCCGAGAATTCACCTGCCCCTTCGTGCCATCCACCCCACCAACTGGCCGTAAGAGGGCCGATGCAAATCGGCACCAGATGCGCTCGATGATAACGATGCCCACTCGCGATCCATTCGCCTATTGAAAATGCTTCTGCCCCTGTCATGACCCAGTCTGCATCTCGAAGCAAATAGCGAATCCTTTGCCCGGGTGGCATCTTCTCGGCTGCGACTAAGAAACGCCAAAAAGTAGCATCTTTCCCCACTTTTTGAAGACCATTATCCACGTAAGCAATCTCGACACCGGCCTCAAGAAGCTCCTGGATCTGTTTCGAACTCAGTTCACCTTCCAGAGGTTTCTTTTTTCCTTTGGGAACATACACACGAGGCGTAAAGGTCTCGAGCCCCCAGACAGCATCGGTCACCCCATTCACACGCTTTAATACCTGAAAGCTCTTCAAAAAATCCAAGAGGCCTGCGTAATAGATCGGATTCTTCCCAAATAGGGAAAAGGCGATCACACGGGCCTCGTTGGAAGTTTTCCAGAATGCTTTTTGAGTCGAGATGGGATTTGGCGAAACGTGATTCCGGTAAACATACTGCCAAACATCGACTTGCGGGCAAAAGGGTTGACAATCGCTGCTTGCCCGACGATCGTAATACAGCGTGTGAGCATAAGCCTCCGAAAGACGCTTGGGAAGAACCGGTTTTAAGACGGTCACCAAATGATTCGCTCTTCCTTTTGCCGAAACATCCCCACTCCCACTAACCGAAACACACGAACCCACCAGAATACTCAGAATTAAAAATAAGAAATAAAACACAAGGCAGATCTTGTTTATTAGAAGATAAAAGGTCAATAGGGACTTGTTTTTAGTATGGATTTTGCTATGTTTCATGCTTGCAAGGAGAGTTTGATGTCGCGTGAAGACCAGATTGAAGTCGATGGAACCATTAAGGAAGTCCTCCAAGGAGGTATGTTTCGCGTCACCCTTGAAAATGGACATGAGGTTCTTGCTTACACTTCTGGAAAAATGCGTAAACACTTTATCCGGATCGTGTTGGGGGACAAAGTTCGCGTTGCTCTATCTCCCTACGACCTCACGAGGGGACGAGTTATTTTCCGCTCGAAATAGTCGTTTCTGAGGATTTGTGCTAGCCTAAGGAAAGGAAACGAAGTTCATGACTCAGAAACGTCGGATTTTTTTACAAAATGCCCTGACCCTTTTGTGCGAAGCACAAAAACAGGCTTCCAACTTCAAAGATGAGACTCAAGGTGAAATCCGTCAGGTGATGCATCAAGTTGCAGCTCAAGCCAAAGAAAGCGTGAATCAGCTGATTGTAGCTTGGAATGAAAATAAAAGCTGCCTCCCGTCCAAACTCAGTTCGGAGATGGATCGCATTTTAGATAAAGTCGGCATCTTGAAGAAAACGAAGCCTCGAGCTACCCCGAAGAAAGCCACTGCCAAAAAGTCTGCAGCTCCTAAAAAGAAAGCAGCCTCCTCAAAAGCCGCTCCCAAAAAACCGAGAGCTCCTCGTTCATCAAAAATCGTCGATCTCACACCCTAAGCACAAAAGCTCTGTTTCGCATTTAAGACCCCAGAGGCAAACTCAGCGATTCGCATTTCATCAATGACTTGTTCCAAGAACTCGAACAAAGCCCTCTCCCCGGCCATGGCTGCGAGCAAGATTGGGCGAGCCATCGACGCAATATCAGCTCCTAAATGAATCGCTTTAAGCGCTTCTTGGCCATTCTGAATCCCACCACAGGCGATCAGGGGAATTGTTTTGGAGACCGCGCGAACATTTTGAATCGACCGAGCCGTGGGAATACCCCACTCTCCAAAACGCAAAGCCATGGCTCTTTGTTCGCTCGAAGTCGAGCACAATGCTTCGACTTTGGACCAGGAAGTTCCACCAGCACCCGCACAATCCAGACCAGAAACCCCCATCGAAATCAAGCGTCGTGCCGATTCTTCGGATAAACCAAAACCCACCTCACGCGCGAACACGGCAACACCACGTTTCTGAAAATATTCGCAAAGGCGGACCATGGAAGGCTCTAGTTTGCGATAATCAACGTCTCCTTTTTGGCACACTTCTTGCATGGCATTAAAGTGAACAAATAAAGCATTGGCTTCCAACATATCCACGGCACGTTGAATGCTTTCGTTCGGCAAACCTTGAGCGACCTGCGCGGCACCGATATTGGCAAAAATACAAACATCAGGAGCCAAAGATCGGATTGAAAACGTTGATTCAAGTTCCGGATTCTCGATCGCTACACGCTGACTCCCGACTCCCAAGGCAATGCCAAAGTGCTGCGCAGCTCGAGCCCATAGCCGGTTCAGCTCAGCTCCTCGCTGCACTCCCCCAGTCATCGGTGCAATCATCAAAGGAGCTTTCAATTTCTGATTCAAAAATGGAACGGAGAGATCGATTTCTTGGAGCGCAATGCTTCTTCCCGCCTGATTCTCAAGCTCAACACACTCAAATCCAGCGCTCTTTCGATACAAAACTTCGTCGCTCAGACAAGCTTCTAGATGGGCCAGTTTGGAATGCGGATCACGAATACTCATAGAGATTCCGATGTTGCTATGGGATGCAGCAACCGTCAATCGGTCCTGGAATGACGATACGCACCCGCTCCTTAAGAATTTAGTTCTTTCTCAAGCTGCTCAATTTGCTCAAGGACGAGATCGGTGGCTGCCGCAATCAGAGATTTATCCAGACCAAGCTTTAACAGCTTGATCGCTGTTTCTACTTTGCCTTCGGCTCGGCCTTTCGCTTCGGCACACAGGTAGTAATCTTGCTCGGAGGCACTTTGTTTCAGATACCGCCAATAGTCCCTGCGCTCGACATCCGTCATCTTGAGGATCTGAAGCCGTTCAGAAACTTTTTCCATCCCTCTCGATTGGAAATCAGGGCGAATTTGTTCATGTTTGGCCATATAAAGCCACTCATCGATTTCACTTCGAATCTCATCATTGAATTTCGGGATGCAGACGAAAAAATACTCTGGAAACACGTTGTAGATATCCAAGTCTTTGGAACCGTTAGCGGACAAATGCAACGATACGGGATTCTGCGTGTCTCTCTCATGAATAATCGTCTTCCCAAAGGCCAAGGCGTGGTTCATTTGAGGGACTTCAAAATAGAGCAGGCTGATGTGAAACACTTTTTTAATCTGGGTAAAATCTTGACCTTGCTCCAGACTATCGATCATTCTGCGAGAAGTATTAAAGCAGGCTTTATGAGCAAAATGCGTGGTGTAAGAACGCTCAATCTCCACCACATACTTAACGCCATGAGCGTCTTCTACCACCAAGTCTGCGATGCTTCGCTTTTGGTCTTTGGCTTCTTTTTGACTTTCAGGATCGATTAAGGCCTTAATCTTGACCGGTGGATAACCTTCAGTAGCCAAAAGAGCCGATAGAAAGCTCTCAATAATGTCATAATCTGCCTGATTTTTGAGCAGGTATTTGATGGCATAATCGAAACTGATCAAAGGTTTTTCCATGAAAAGTGTATATACCCTATTAGGTGGTTAAATTCAATCGACAAGGTTGAAATGAGGCCCTGCATGACTGAAACATCGTCATTTTTCCTGAGTTCGTCTCACTTGCGAACAACGGCAGCCTAGGCTCTGTGGAATATCTGGATTGCTGGCGGCTGCTTGTAGGTGGCTCGAATTCACGGATGGAGAGGCCTGTGTTTCATCAGAAACAGGAATTGCCAGTAAACGTAGAGACTCTTGAATCGGAATCGCAGGAAGCGTGAGATAATCTCCATTTTCTTTCACTCTCGACTCCAAGGTTTTGTTGCCGTTTTGAATAAATTGAATCCCTTTGAAAATGAAGGCATAATAAGACTCCAAACGAATGGCTTGCTTGCTCTTCGTTAAGAGACCCACCACACGTTCTCCCTGCCCAGGAATTGAAGTCAGAACTGGAGAGCCTAAAAGAGGAGGTTCCAGTCCGTCCAATAAAAATAGGGATTCAGGGCTGATGCGATCGATCCAATTGGACGTGGATTGTTGCAAATTTGAAAAATAGATGGGGCAACCCTCTTTGATAAAACTCCGTTCCGCCATTTGAATGATAGGAACCGGATTCGGCAAACTCTTTCCTAATTTCAAAATAGCCAGGTTTGCATCAGGGCTTTGGATCGTTTCCAAGATACGCGTACGATAAGGCCATACAATCGAGGTGTGGGATCCCAAACAGGTTTTTAAGGACAAAACAATATCGGGCTCGATGAGAACACCCGCGCAGGTCGGATTCTCAAGCCATACCACTCCCCTATCTCGATTTGCCCCAAAACAAAGACCCCCGAAAAAGATCAGGAAACCATAAATCAAAACCATCGAGAGAAAAACAGCTCAGGAACCCAACTTAGTCCACTTGAGCTTTTCATAAGCCTTCTTTAAAGCAACCCGTCCTCTTGGCGTTCGCATCAAGTAGCCCTCTTGGAGCAAATAGGGTTCGTAGACATCCTCCAAGGTGGTCGCCGATTCTCCTAGTGCTGCTGCCAATGTTTCGAGCCCAACGGGATGACCTTCCGCGACCTCAATCAAATAGCCCAATATCCGTAAATCCATTTGATCGAGCCCGCCCGTTGCAACCCCGAGGCGACGAAGTGTATCTTCGGCAATGCCCATCGTAATTTGACCCGAATGCAGTACTTCGGCAAAGTCTCGAACTCTTCTCAACAACCGATTCGCAATCCGAGGCGTTCCACGACTGCTATCCGCAATCGTCTTGGCAGCCAAAGCATCGATTCGAACGCCAAAAATATGAGCAGACCGCAGGACGATTTGCGTGAGTTCTTCGATCGAATAAAATTCAAGCCGGGCAGCAAAGCCAAACCGATCCCGTAAAGGAGACGTAAGCAAACCAGCCTTGGTGGTAGCTCCCAGAAGCGTAAAAGGTTGAATGTTCAGAGGAATGCTTCGAGCATGCGCCCCTTCACCGATCACAACGTCAAATCGAAAATCTTCCATGGCCGGATAGAGATTTTCTTCAATCACACTGCTAAGGCGATGAATTTCATCAATAAACAAAATATCACCGTGCTGTAAATTGGTCAAAATACCAGCCAAATCCCCTTTTTTCTCCAAAGCAGGGCCTGAGGTTACATGAATCGAAGCGCCCAGCTCAGAAGCTAAAATATGGGCTAGAGTTGTTTTCCCAAGCCCTGGAGGGCCTGATAACAAGATATGATCCAGGGGCTCTTGTCGCTGTTTGGCTGCACGAGCAAATACCCGTAGATTCTCGATCAAGCGTTCCTGGCCAATATAATCAGCAAACTGCTGCGGACGCAGGGATGGCTCCTGAGGATCTTCGGAAGTCATTTGGGTACATAGAATTGATTCGGAAGTCATTGAATTCCTCGCAAGGCTTCTCGAACCAGTTCAGGCAATGGCTTTTGCGCATGAATCAAAGATTCAACGCGCTGAATCGCTTGCTCGGCCTGTTGCGGCTTATAGCCAAGATTTAAGATAGCCGATCGCAAATCCATCGAAAGAGAGGAGGCAACAGGCTCCATTTTATCCTTGAGTTCCAAAACCAACCTCTGGGCCATCTTAGAGCCAATCCCGGGGAGCCGCGTGAGACTGGCAATATCTCCAGACGCAATCACCTGAGTGAGGCGGGCCGGATCTCCATTGGACAGAAGGCTTAGAGCCATCTTCGGTCCGATCCCAGAAACACTGATGAGCTTTTCAAAACACAACAACCCTTCTTCTGACAGAAATCCGTAAAGCTCAATCGCGTCTTCTCGCACATGGGTATGAACATGCAAAACCACGCTGCTGCCTTCAGGCCCCAAACAAGACAAATCTCCCAGGGACATCGCTACCCGATACCCGACTCCACCCACTAAAACAATCAGGCTTCTCAAAGATTTCGCCTGGAGTTGACCACTCAAAAATGCAATCATATGATAAATCTCATGTCCGAAAACCTACAGCGCTCCGCAAAAATCGCAATCTATTACATTCCTTTTGCGGCTTTATGCGGCATCATTTTCTGGCTATCGAGCATGAGCAACCCCCCAATTCCCGCTTCTCTTCGCTTTTCCAACTCGGATAAGCTTCTTCATGCGATTGCTTTTGGAGCCGTTGGCATCGCAGCCGCCATAGGAACAGCCATACGAACGGCGTCTGCAGGTAGAAAAGTCTTTCTCGAGGCTTGGATTTTAACAGGATTTTATGGCTTTATCGATGAAATCCACCAACGCTATGTTCCTCAACGAAGTTCAGACATTGCCGACTGGTTTGCCGATATCCTGGGAGCCGCAATCGGAATTCTCTTCTTTTTTGCCTTTCTGAAAGTCGTTCAGTGGATGCGACGGTTTTGGTGATGCTTGCTTGTTAGAACGCCGCCTCGCGCACTAACCGAACTTGATTGTTTAGTCCCAGATTGTAATGGTTCCAGTGGTGTACCAAAAGCAACAAGGCTGCTTCTTACGAGTTTATTTTGGAAAGTTTGTCATGAATTTGCCAGAATCCGTTAAGCAACGCCTCAAAAATATTGCCACGCATCGTGGATACGATATCAATTCCATCTTTCAATACTATTTGATGGAACGTTTCCTGTACCGCATATCAAAATCTCCTGATGCACAATGTCTCGTTCTCAAGGGGGCTTTGATGTTGCGCACCCTCTCGCGAGCAACAAGAGATAAGGGGTTGCTCTTGTATCCCTTGCCATTTTTCCACGTTCGCTGGAATGGCTGTTCAACCCGGACATGATCTTGCCGATTGGTTTCTAAGGTGTATCTACAGGGGCAGCGTTCTAAATGGAGTCGTAACGAAACCAATTTAGTTGCTAAAGTCGGCTATCTTGCCCTGTTGCCAAATGGTACGGCAGCCCCTTCATCGGCACCTACCCCTTCGCCAATCCCAGCGCCTTCGGAGTGGGCGATGTGGAATGCTTCCACCGGTGTTTATCAAGACACGGCCAGCGAGTCCGTTCGTTTTAACTCAGCCAATGGCGTGGTGGTTGATTCGTACACCGGACTTCAATGGCAGGCGATGGGAAGTGCGGGCACCTATTTCTGGGATGCTTCGGCAGGCGCAGGTTCTGCTCAAGCTTACTGCATGAGCCAAACAACGGGTAATTATGACGATTGGAGACTGCCAACGAGTGAAGAGCTGATGACCTTGGTAGACTATACCATTGCTTCTTCTCCCATGATTGATACCGCTGTTTTCTCGAATACACAGTTTTTTTACTGGACTTCAACGGTTTACGAAGCGAAGCCTGGTTTCGCGCTGAGTTGGTGATTGAAAAGCAGGGCGATGGATCTTGGCGTCTTCCCAGCGTGAAAGAGCTACGCACGTTGGTCGATGTAACGACTAGCAATCCCAGTATCGACATCTACGCATTTCCAAACACTCCAGCCAGTTGGTTTTGGTCATCGACTCAGATAGCGGGTGGCGTTAATGCTTGGTTCGTTTATTTCCACGATGGGCAGATCTTCTCACCTTCGATATGAGCTTTTCTAACTTTGTTCGTTGTGTGCGCAAGTACGAAACTCCGCATGAAATACTGTGACCCATAACTTGGCTCGAAAGAGGCCGGAAACAGTCCATATTTTGGAAATAATGCTCGACTAAGGCCTATCTCGATACCACAAAGGTCGAGAGTCAAAACGTTAAAGGCCGTCCTCAGCGCACACAACGGACACCGTAAGGAAGGCCAACGTCATCGAGGCCCATACTACCATCGTTGAAATTGACCAACCAGGCGTACACAGAATTGGGCCCATCCGAAGTAGAGGACCAATACGCCCATGGTATGTAATTCCCGTTCAGCACACGAAGCTGCTGATAGAGCTCAAACAACTCCCAGATGCTCGGCAAGCGCCAATCTTGCCCCAAGCTCGAGCAATAGGATTCTGCTGCAGGCTGATCTAAAGCAGATACGTTTTCCCCACACTGCCAGGTCAATGCAGCAACACTTTGCGGTGGAAGTTGACCTGGGGATGGATCTACATCCGTTGCCGCCACAGTGTTGCAAGTCTGGCCAGGAAAGAGCAGCGCTGTATGGCCGGCTTTACTGGTGAAATTTGTCGAATTATACAAGGTGCATGCACCAGAAGAATTATACACAGCAGCAAGACACTGTGTATTTTCAGCGCACCAATCACAACAGTAGGCTGCTGAGCCTGTCTGGATCGCTGGATAGATTCCTTCCCCTAAAACAGACATATTATTGGTCTGAGAACAGGTAGCATTGCTATTCGCCAAGATGGAACGCTCAGCTCCAACGCTAAGAGGGAAAACTGAAAAAATGAAGAAGACTTGCAGGACAAAAGAAAAGCATTTACTCATCGTAACTCCTAATTCAGTGCGTCGCCAATCGACTTAATGGCCTAGATAGTCCTGTACTCCCAGAATTGCAACATCTTTGATCTCTTCGCTCAAGCAAGATTAGGATAAATGCATTTTTGCAATAAGATAAAACTTTTATTTTACTGAAAAACAGAAATCACATCGACCAATTTCAATCAACCCAAACAAGAATCGATTGTTATAGAGACAAGATTATGATACAGACTCAATGATGCGGCTTTTTCTCGCGCTGTTAATCGTAATCTTAGGTAACGGCTGCGGCACGCATCCGGCCAGTCAGACTCTTGAACAACAACGCAAGGCTGTGAAGCTGTTCTTTGCCGATACCCTGGACCCAGATCCTGCAGATACACACTCTGAACTTCCGTTCAAGGACGCTTGTTTCAAACATTTGGAGGCGCTTTATTTCATCATCAATTCGGAAGACGCGCTCAACGGTCTTCCAGAGGAATTGATCGCACGGATCCCGCCTCATTTCCAAGAGCTGAAAAAACAATCTTTAGAAACCATTTTTAAAGCGCTGGTCAAACAAGACGATGATTTCTATCGTTCCCACCAAAAAGCAATTCTTTCTGCTGTCGAAGAAATTCAGATGGAATTCGACGCGTTAAAAAATATCCAAGTACCGAAACTAGGGATCGCGTGGACAGAATTTTTTACTCGTGTCTTAGCCAACTATTTCCCTTCCCTCCCTTTGGAAGATAAAACACGTTTGTTGGCTTTTTCTTTCAGGCAATTTGACCCTGAATTGGACTCGAGCCAGAATCTCCTGAACTGGATTTATGCTTCTGGACCCTTCTTTCAGAAATACTTGCAGTTGATGGCTGAATATCTCGAACCAGGAGATAATCTGGAACTCAAAAAATTTAAGTCTAACTTGATGCGCATTAAGGAGGGATTGCCGTCAATTCATGATTTTTACCAGGAGCAATACTTAGCAGAACTTCGATCCAAAGGAGTTGATTTAGAAATTCTGAGGTCTTTGGGAGCAGCAAGCGTTGGAGAGGCCTACCTTGCCAGAGATCGCTCGACAGGCGCTCAGTTGGTGATTAAATTTCAAAGGCCAGGAATCCGTCAAATTGCCGAACGTGAACGGCTTTTCTTTGCCAAGCAGGCTCACTTACCCGCATTAAAGAAAAGCTTCGAGCAAATCGAACAGCAAATCCGTGAAGAACTGAATTACTTAATGGAACTGGAGAAAATCGAACAAGGAGCCCAAGCCTATGAAGGAGATGAAGAACACCCCATCCAAGTCGTTCGACCCATTCAGGGCTTCCCGCACACTCAAAACTATTTTGCCATGGAATTTATCGATGGAAAAACGTTTTTGAAGCTTGGCCATACGCACGCTGAGAAGCTGCTGAAGACCGTCCTGTGGAATCATCTGAGCTGGAAATTCATGCATCATGCTCTCTGGGAACTGGATGAGAAAAAAGTTTTTTTTCACGGTGACTTGCACGATGGAAACATCATGGTGTTACAAGATGCTCGATTTCAGCTGAATGATCAAACTACCCAGGCTGAGATCGAAGCCGCTTATCTACGTGGATATATTCAATTGGTTTTGATTGATTTTGGCAATGCACACAAGCTGGATCATGAAGCACGAAAAAGGCTCAAAGATACGTTCTTAAGCTGCACCAAACTTTCTCACTCCGCGCAGGAATTTCTCAGTGCCTATAATCGCAGTCTGCAGGGACAGAACCACCTGCTTGCTCAACTGGAACAAGACGCCTTCAAAGAAGAAAATCGCTCAAACCTGCAAGCTCATGAAAAACTCGGCATGGCGATGGACACTCTCCTCGAAGAAGGCTTTGCCGTTGATGGGACCCTCATGGCTTTCTATCGAAGCCTTGGAATGCTTCTGAATATCCGTTCTGAGCTTCAGGAGGCTACCACGCTTCACACCATCGCTCAGGAAGTCTATACGAAAGATCTCAATCAGCTGGTAGACGAAGCCAGCCCTGAGATGCTGAATTCATTGCTGAATGGGATCGTGCTCCGAGCTGAATCGGCAGATTGGGAAAGCGAGATTCTTGGCTCTTTCCTAAACAATCCCGCTTTTATACCCCAATGGTCTTTGTTTCGGAAAACCTGGGGCCAGCCGTCTGCCCCTGGCCTCAAGCAAGATTTGCTCTATCAAGCTTTGGATGATTTTATCCTAGAGTCCTTTTTGCCTCAAATATCGGATTTTCCGGGCTGGATACTCAAACAAGCCAAATCTTTAGCGGCTGCTTTGAGCGTCAGGCTTGGCTTCGCTTACTCCAACACTCCCGAACACACTCCTGCACCAGCAACACCAAGCGCTGGCCAAAAGCTATTTCATCAAATCGTTTCCGGCCAATACACTCAGCAAGCTTTGTTTCTTTTAGAGAAACTCGATTGGTCCGAAGACATTCTTTTGCCGATTTATCAGCTCGCCAATGGGAATGCGCTGGTCCAAACCCTGGCTCTGTTCGAACTGACCTGGCTAAGCCCTCGCCCCCTCAAGTGGCTCTTGATCAAACACCTGACCGGCTTGGATGAAAACTCGTTCCGCTTCGCCCTGCCAACTGTTTGGTAACAAATCGGCGTGAGTGGTGGTTAGAAAAGTCTGGGCTTGAACTTTTTCAATCGTGGAAAATAAGCGATTGGCGTTATCCTGATCCAATTCCCCGACCACATCATCCAAAAGCAAAATCGGGGTAGTTCCTCGATTGGCTAGGACACAACCCAATTGAGCCATTTTGAACGCCAAAATCATCATACGTGCCTGACCTCGAGAAGCTGAGAATCTCGACGGGCTACCGTTCATAAAAATGTCTAAATCATCGAGATGAGGACCCAAAATCGTCGTCTTTCTGGCTCGCTCTTCCAAACGCCTTGCCAACAGCGCATCGTACAGTTTGCCCTGGCTCGAAGGCTCGTATTTCAACTCAATCTTCAAGAATCCGCCCGAAAGAACCTGTATCGAATCCTGGTAAAAAGGGCCCAGTATCTGAAGCGTTTCATGCCGTATTTTTTCCAATTCCAAAGCGTAGTCCGACAACACGCGCGTAAAGGATTCGAGTTCCAGCCAATCCACAATAGGCGCTTTCAGTAGGCGATTTCTTTGCAGCAAGGCCTTTTCATACTGTCGATAATAACGAAGGTAGTTCGGAAACAAGCTTACACAGACTTGATCGAGCAATTTTCTTCGAGTCGAAGCACCCCCAAAGATAGCCCCCAAATCTTCCGGAACAAAAGCAATCAACGCAATTCGTTCTCGAAGCTTCAAAGAATCCCGCACGCTCTTTTTGTCCACCCAAACTTGTTTCCCATCGCAATCCAGGGTCATTGCAACATCCATTGGAGTATCAACAGCCAGTCGAGCTTCAAGCCTGGATGCTGGTTGGCCTTGTTGAATAAGCTCTTCGTTGGAGCGAATCGCTCGCATGGGCTTGCCTTGACATAGCAACGCAATGGCATCCAAAAGATTCGTTTTTCCCTGCCCGTTTTTTCCTAAAACAAGATTCAAGAAAGCACCAGGATTCCACTCTAGCAAGCCGATATTTCGAAATGAACGGATTTTAAGAGATTGAATTTTCACGTTCTGCCATCGCAGCATCTAATCTCAACTGATAGTCTGCTTTAAGCTTTCGATCAGACTCTTCGTTGACAAGATCGCGAAGGACCATGATACGCTTTTCGTTCATATTGGCAACGGCTGGCTTTGAATTTCCATTTTCTTGCATAAAAGTGACAAGATAGTCCAGAGCCAGCGCCTGAATACTGGGATTCGACTCTTCTGAGACAACACGGTTTAACATGGAAATCGCACTCTCAGCTTGCTGTCGCGCCAGCAAGGTAAACGCATAACTGATTCGGGCCTGTGATCGAGTTTCGCTTTTGAGGGTACAAGCCGCAATTTTGGATAGAATTTGGGTCGCTCCTTCCAAATCGTGTTCCTGGTGAAGCATGTAGAGTGCTAAACGATAGAGAGCTCGTATCGAGCTCTCGGATTCACGCGATAAGAGCAAGATTGCTTTTTTAGCCTGCTCTACTTCGCCGAGTGCTTTGTTGAAATTTTCTAATAAAATCTCTGCATCTGCCATGGACTATCTATGGCATCCTCTGGGTTGAGAAATCAAGCTCTGCTTCTTCTTTTGCATCCAAAACCAAAGATTCCGAGAACCAAAATGGCCAACAAGATACCCATTCCAGGCGTGCCAGTCGCGCTATTTTTACAACTTGGAATGGTGCTGGGGTCAATCTCACAGCTCAGCTTCTTCCCCAAAAATCCTGGAATTTGCACACAAATTCCGATGCTGATCAGGCCCCCTTGAAACGTAATGTCGCACTGAGCTCCCGCAGCCGATCCATCACACGATTCAATCAGCGCTTGGTTATAGCTTGCCAGATCTTTCACCACGATTTTTTCACTTGTGTCGGTGGAATCTACCTCACAGCTCCGCATCTCTGCAGACCCATCGCAGGCTTCAGCCATCGTTTGCTGAGCGCTTGAGAGATCGTTCATCGCGACTCCTTCGTTCGCGTGAACAGAACCCGTGTAACAACTTAGCTTTCCTTCGGCATATCTTGGAATCTGCTTACAGATGCCTTCATCGATCAAGCCTCCTTGAAACCTTAAGTTACACGCATCTCCCGCTATCGCTCCATCGCACGATTCGATCAGCGCCTGCCTATAGCTGACGAGATCTTTCACCACGGTTTTCTCACCTGCGTAGGTGATATGAATTCGACAGCTTAACCTTCCTTCGGCATGCTCCTCAGTCTGCTCACAAATACCCACACTGTTCGAGCCTCCCTGAAAGGTCACCCGACACTCATCTCCTGCTGCCGCCCCATCGCAGGATTCAAGTACCGCTTGTCCATAACTTAGCAGATCCTTCACCCTAGTTCGTTCATTGGCGTAAACCCAAGTACTGACCAAAGCCAATAGACCCAGGACGGCTGTTTGTTTTAATCGATTCATACGACTCCTTATGAAGAGTTTAGACACCAAGGCCACGCTTTGGCGCATGAAGCACCCAAGCCAGCCTATCTGTACACCCGATCAATGGCCCGGTTAGTGCCCTTTGCATGCATACAAACTGCTCACCCGTTTGCCATCGAACGCAATCGAATAACCATTAATCTGCCTACAGCCATGGGTTTGCAAGTCTTGATAGTAGGCTTTTTGTTCTATTTGCTGCAAACCTACTTCAACTTTTGGGCCCATTTTCACTTCGATCACAATTCCGGGATCTTGGTGAGGTTCGCTGGGATATAAGGCCAAATCATAGCGTCCATATCCACTTTCTCGGTTCGACCTCACCGTGTAACGTCCTCTGAGACCTAAGGTGATGCCTAGCAAAAACCCATGATAAAAAGATTCTTGCTTGCGTTCGGTCACATCCTGAAAACTCATTGTTTCTAAAATCAGCTTCTGTAGTTTGTTTTGGAGCTCTAGAGCATTGCCTAAAATCAGATCTTCCAACAAAGCTGGCATAAACGAATCGCCCTGTTTTCCTCCAAACCAAGTCAGAAGAATTTTTTTGAAAAAGTGGCGTACTTCCAAATTAGGAAGAGTCATTTTTCTATCAATATCTAAGGTCAAGTAGCCAGAAATAAACAATAGATTCCAGAAAGAAGAAGGGTTTTCTTTCAGATTGTCCATGACCGTGTAGGGCTCTATCTCAATGTTTAAGCTTCTGCTCTCGATCAACCTACGAGCATCTTTCAATTTATCCGCGGTCAAACATTCCCTAATTAAATCGTTTGAAGAGGTATTGATCCAGTAGGGTTCTAGTTTGTACTGGTTACTGAGAAAATGCAGAATGGACCAGGGATTGTAAATGGTCAGCCCATCTCCAAAACGATAGCCATTATACCAAGACTTGAGGTCTGATACATGTTCTTGTGGGCATATCGCCTCAACTTCGGATTCTGTAAAACCAAAATACTGCGCGTATTGATTGCGGGTAATGTCATAAGTCTGAATGTTGTTGAGGTCTGAGAAAAGGCTTTCTTTGCTAATGCGCGTAATACCTGTCATGACGCCTTTATAGAGAGAGGGATTACTTTTTAAAACTTCACCTAAAAAGCCTTTAAACAGGGCAATGGCCTTTGGAAAGAATCCATTGAGATAAGCCTGTTGCAAAGGTGTGTCATATTCGTCAATCAGGACCCAAACTTTTTGCCCATGGTGCTTCTCAAGTGCTTCCGTGAGATAGCGAAACGAGTTCTTGAGTAGTTCATCTGAGAAATCCGTTTCAAAATAAGGGGCGATTGTTTGTCGATCCAACCCATCTAACTTTTCGGAATGGCGCAAATAAGCATACTGTCGGTAACAATCTCGAATGCAGATTTTCAAGGAACTTAACAAGTTTTCGTAATTATCTGCTTTAAGTCCTTTAAAACCAACAAAAATAACCGGAAACTTTCCCTGCCAGCCTTCTAAAATATCTTGATGCTGACTAATGGCTAAATCTTCAAGAGCATGGAAAGGTTCAAAGATTTTCCAAAGCGTCTAGGCCTTGGTAAGAGGATAATTTCAGAACCATCGTCAATAAGATCTTTGATCAATAAAGATTTATCACAATAGAAATTGTGCCTCCCTTTCGAATCAACCAAGGTTCTTAGTTTTTTAAAGTCATCTAAACCAATCGCGAAGCGCATAGCGTTTGAAGTATCTCATAACTTAGGATCTCAATCAAGCTCGTGTCCGGATTCAAGACATTTGAGACTGGAAAGGGCTCACTTGGATACCTAACGATCTTCCATGAGATCGACACTGCGCATCCTGTCCCCTTAGAGATTTTGAAGATGAACGATGAGCAACGGATGGGAGCGGATAAGTCTTTTATTTCCCAAATAACAGGGCTATCTTTTGAGCGGATTGAGCAGTTGGAAAAAGAAATGCGTTCTTAAAAAAGCCGATGATTTGTATTATCCCGGAAAATAAGATGAAAAAGATTTTTTACTTGCCATTGATTGTGTTTGTTTCGATGTTTTCAAGTATTTTGGCTGCTAAAGTGATTCCAGACGCGGATCTTAACATCGACGCGCTGCCGCACTGCGCACCCACTCGTCTCTCGAATAACGATGCACCGCTAGAAGCAATCCTTCAAGAAATCGATCGTTTGCCCAAATATTATCTGAGTCAATTGATCGGTCTCTCAGAAGAGGAAGAACCTCCTTACCAAGCGCTTAGCAACCCTTCTCACTTCAAGAAGGAATTGGAAGCTTTTGCTTTTAAGATGATGCAAATTGCAGATGAAGATGATGCTTGCGACAGAGTCGGTATTTTATATGTCGCACGTTTTCATTGGTATTTTTGCCCGAGCCAAAGCGCTTATAACAATCTCGGTCCAGAATCCCAAAAAGTCGTTAAATCTTTTTTACTGTGGAACGAGAATGTGATGCAAAAAGCGAGAAATGTCTCCGGTTGCCAATTTTAAAAAAGAGCGATTCCGGTTTGAGATGATTTAGTACCCACAGTGTTTAAACCATTTCAAACCGGAACCGCTCTAGCTCAGCAAAGTCTCCCAAAGAATCATCCGTTCTTCGAGTTTTTGGTGGTTTTGATTTTGGCGCTCTTGAAGTTTTCGTTGATCTTCAAGGCTCGTATTGAGGTAAAAACCGTCTTCAGAAAAGCAACGCTCGATCTCTTTCTGTTCAAGCTCCAGATTCTCAATCTCACTCAAAATCTCTTGCACTCTTTTTTCATTTTTTCTTTGCTCTCGATTATCTCGTCGAGGTTTCGCAACTTTGGAAGATCGATTGCCCGAAAGAGAGACGGGTTGCAGATAATCTTCTCCGTTTTTTTGCAGATAATCTTCGAAACTTCCTAAAAATGGAGAAAGCCCTTGATGCGTAATCTCCCAAACCGTTTTAGCAAGACGCGAAACAAACCAACGATCGTGTGAAACAAATACCAGCGTTCCTTCATAAAGAGAAAGAGCTTGAACCAGCGCCTCAATGGCTTCCAAATCCAAGTGATTGGTTGGCTCATCTAAGATCAATACATTGGGCTGCTGAATCATTAAGCGAGCGAGGTCTAAACGAGCCAGCTCCCCTCCCGATAAAGCGCTCAATTTTTTCAATGCATCGTCTCCCGAAAAAAGAACACGCCCGAGATAGCTTCGAACAAACCCGAGCGACTGTTCGGGACAAAACTGCCAAAGCCAACTTTCTGCCGTTTGATCTAATTTTTTGAGAAATGCTTCATGATCCTGAGCAAAATACCCAATCTGCGCTTCGTGTCCCCAAACAAAGTGGCCACCCTCTGCTGCAAGTTCAGACGTGAGGATCTTGAGCAAAGTCGATTTTCCAACGCCATTGGGACCGATGATGCCAATTCGCTCTCCTCGACGAATGGATCCACTCACCCCTGTCAAGACAACCTTATCTCCAAAAGATTTACCCAGTGACTCTATTTTCAGCACTTCACGCCCACTGGATCTTCGCAGAGGAAAAGCAAAGCTTGGATACCGACGAGAGCTTTCTACCCACTCTGGAATATCCATTTTCTCGATCTGCTTCACTCGGCTTTGTGCTTGCCGAGCCTTCGTCGCCTTCGCCTTAAATCGATCCACAAAAGCTTGCTTATGAGCAATTTCAGCCTCAATACGAGCGATCTGGGCTTTCTTTTGCTCTTGAATCAAGCGTTTAGCGTTCTCAAAAGCCTCGTAATTCCCTGTAAACAAAGTCGCTGTTTGATAATCAATATCGAGGATATGCGTGCTGATTCGATCCAGAAATCCTCGATCGTGAGAAATCACCAGCAGCGCTCCTGAAAACTGCAGCAAAAACTTTTCCAACCATCGAATGGTGACAATGTCCAAGTGATTGGTTGGCTCGTCTAACAGCAAAACATCTGGAGCCGAAACCAAGCATTGCGCCAAAAGCACGCGTAACTTAAACCCGCCCGATAAAGAAGATACGGGCTGTTGATGTACCGAACTTGCAATCCCAAGCCCTTCTAAAATCGCTGCTGAACGAGACTCAAGCGTGTAAGCATCGGGTGGAATCGAGTCGCTCTGCCCCTGCAAGGCTTCGTAGGCAAGGCGATCGCCAAGCATCACACTTTGCAAAATACCAAGCGCATCGTTCAGAAACTGATCTTGCCTGAGAAAGCCAAGGCGAGAGGATTTAGGCCAAGAAATACGACCCAGGCTCGGCTCTTCTTCATCGGTTAAGATGCGCAGAAGAGTCGACTTGCCTGAGCCGTTGGAGCCAACCAGCCCAATGCGCTGACCGGGATTTAATTGAAAAGAAACATTCTCAAATAGGACCCGGGGCCCATACTGCTTCGCTAAGCCGCTGACGGATACCATTCGTGGATGACCCGAGCGATTTCCTTAGCCTGTGCTTCTGAAGAAATATTAAACTTAGATTGAGGCAAGTATTGCTCGCCTCGTTTTTTGTAGCGGCGAACACTGATTTTAGGTTCGCGATACTCCTTCGTCTTTGGATCTATCTCTTGATAGAGAAACATCAAAGTCGCCCAAGCCCCTTTACTCAAAACATAACGTTTCAGTTCTTTGACTTTAAGCTCGCCTTCTTCTTCCCAGTTAACGGTCAATGCATCCAAAGCTTCGGACATGTCAGACTCCTAACTATTTCTTCTTCGCTGCGGGCTTGCCTTTAGCGCCTGCTTTCGAAGCCTTCATCGGGTTCTTGCTGCCTTCTTCTACCACGTGGCCGGCAACTCCTGGAAGCGCCTTCGGTTTATGCGTTGAAGCAAAGACGTTCACAATCTTGCCTTTAGCGCCTGGAACCGCTCCTCGGACCAGTAAGAGGTTGTCTTCTGCAAGGGTGCGAATGACGCGCAAGTTTTGGGTCGTAATGGTTTCGTCACCCATGTGCCCTGCCATGCGTTTACCTTTCAAGACTTTGCCAGGCTTGGAACGCATCCCAATCGAACCACCGTGTCGGAAATATTCATGAGTACCGTGCGTACGGGGAAAACCGGAAAAATTATGCCGCTTCATTACCCCGGCAAAACCTTTTCCTTTGCTGGTTCCGGCAATATCAACGGAGCTGACCTGATCAAAAAGCTCAAGCCCAATGGTGGCGCCTAGCTCGTAGGAATCTAAAGTTGTTTGATCCACGCGAAATTCGCACAAATGACGCAAAGCGCCCAAATTTGCTTTTGCCAAATGGCCTTTTTTCGGTTTGTTGAGCAACGAATCGCGAATGCTTCCCACGCCTAACTGCAAAGCGGTATAGCCATCTTTTGCGATTATTTTCTTGGACACCACGTGATTAGGTTCAATCTTCAGAACCGTCACAGGAACGCGAACGCCGTCCTCTAAAAACACTTGTGTCATGCCAACTTTCGTAGCCATCAATCCAATCGTCATTTTAATACTCCTTCGATCATTCAGGCAATAGCCTCAGAGGATCGCATGCAGGGAGCCTTATCGGTTACTTCAGCCAAAATGTCAAAGGGGAGCCGGTGAAAATGGCTGATCTTCTAAATCTCCCCGTTGACATGGTTCTATTTTTTAGGCATCAGGACGAATGCTTAAAAAGCCTTTTTTGTATTGTTTATTAATAACATTACTAAACAATAATGTCGCTCAAGCCCAAGCAGTTCCTGAAAGCTATAAGTGGACACATAATATGGTTTTATCGCTTTTCAATACAATTTACTTTACGCTCCTGAACTCCAACAATCAAGTTGCCGACATCCATCAATGGACCCTTGATTCTCGAGGACTCACGAACATTGTCTGGAACACAATGATTTACGGCTGGTCTAATAAGCTGGAAACGAGCTATATCCCGGAGCAGAATGAACGGATTAAAACCTTGGCGAATGTCGAACAAATCCAAGCGATTCAAGAAGGTATTGCCCAAGCGAAATGGTGGGTCAATTGCGTTGGCTCTACCAGCCCGATGCTCACTCTCAACACCAACATGACGATGTTGGAAGAACGTTTTTATGAGCGAAAACTCTGGGCTGAAAACCATGGAGTGGACAGCGAGCTATCCAACACCGTCGGCTTCGGGCTTCTTTTCTTGAGCAACGTTGGATTTTTTTACATCGTCCCTCCATTGCTAAAATCGATCAACCATCGCTTCTTTTCAACACTGCCCAGCGCCAACTGGATAGCTGAGAAGGCGTTCTCAAAAATTCCAAGCAAAATAGTGGCCTGTGCGGTTTTCTCAGGAGTGAGCGCAACCTATCAGGAAATCTTGATTTCGATCAAACATTTAGCCAATCAATGGATACCGCAGCCCAACACGTTGAGCATCGCGCGTTTCGACGACTGCACACGCTGCTGGTTCGGAACCAATCTGTTTGGGAAAAATGGTCCCATTGGCTCTTATTTATCGGATTGGCGTCAAGCGTTTTTGGATTTTATGGAAGAGCCGATTGGGGCTGATCCAGAAAGTAATTTTTAAGAAAATCAGCGCATTTTCGATAACGCGACGCATGCTCGTGGTTGTTGGTCGGGACCCCATCCTGACCCATTCGGTGCAGAGCATTTTCCTCGAATCCATAACTCAGCTGCTGAAAACCTCGCGTATATCGATTGTTTACCTGTGTTCTTTTCACCTGAGCCTTGGCTAAGACGTAAGAGATCATCAAATCATCGGAAAAACGGCAGTCTTTGCTCTTTTTTGCAATTCGCTCCAGCTGATCAACCTCGATATCCGACACGCGATAAACCACCCCATGAAATCCTTCCAAGATATCGCATGCGGAAATATCTTTCGAATCACAGCGGCTTTCTTCGACCAGCCGAGGAAATTCTCGAACGCCAAAATCAGAAGCATCTCTGCCTGAGCCTCCAAACGCTCCAGAACCCTGAATCGTCTGGTAAACAAGCTCTTGAGGCAAACCCATGGGATACACCGTATCATCATCTAGGGTCATCACCACTTTTTCGAACCAGGATCCAGGTCGTTGACGCGCTTCTTTGACAGCGGGTATGAGCTTCATCACAGGCCCTAAATCTTCTTCTTCTCGGAGAATCTCGATTTTGTTCGAATAATTTCGAAGTTCAGCCAAGAAGGAATCCGAATAAACGTTTTGAGGATCGTTTCGATAGTATTTGGGTAGAGAAATAAAAACAGCGGTCGCCAAATCGAAATCCAGGGTGGATAGAACTTGCTGAAGATGCGGAATTCGCTCGGGGCTGGTGGTTAAAGAAAAATAAATTTCGTATTTTTTCAACTTCTGCCGGGAAGCAGTGTCTAACAGACGTTTCGGAGTATTTTTTACGCTTTCAATCGCCTCTTCATCTGTGATCTGATTTTTGCAACTTGGCAGAACATTGATCAGGACAATGATTCGTGTGATTTTTAAAAAAACATCGATCACATTTTTCACGGACACTATTTTGTCGAACGGTTTATGAAGTGTCAAGCTCTCATCGACGAGCTTAAAAAAATCCGCTCCATCTTGCGTATTTCTAAAATCTAGGGTCAACTGCCGAGCCGTGCATGCAATCGATGTTGCCGTTCCAAACGCAGGAATTTTCGGCACACTCACCTATACGTTCTCACTCGCTTTGCCATCCGAAAAACTCATCGGGTGTCGAGTGCTGGTTCCTCTTCAATCGCGTTCTGTGGTTGGGGTAATCCTTGCAGTATCTCCATTGCCCAGCGATTTTCAAGTCCGTTCTCTGAAAGCGATTGAATCCATCCTCGAGACAGAGCCCATCGTCACTTCCGAGCAAATCGAATTGGCTCGGTTCGTAGCAGACTATTACCGGGCTCCGCTTGGAGAAGTGATCAGACTGTGTTTGCCTCCCAATACTCCGCGTTCCTTGAAAGCCGGAAGCCTACCTCAAAAAAGAAAAAAACCGAGCGCTCGTAGGGTTTTAGAACCCGCAGAACCCATCCTTTTAAACTTTGAACAAGAACAGGCCTTGCAAACCATTTTAGGACCTCAAAAAACTTTTCTCTTGGAAGGAGTAACAGGCTCTGGAAAAACCGAAGTTTACATCCATACCACCCAAAGTATGCTGGACGAGGGGAAAAGCGTTTTGGTCGTCGTGCCAGAAATCGGCCTCACGCCTCAACTCAAAGATCGATTTGAGCAACAACTCGGCAAACCCGTCTGTATGCTCCACTCAGGGCTCTCTCATTCGCAAAGAGATCAAGCTCTCACCGCTCTTCGTACCGCTCAAG
This sequence comes from Myxococcaceae bacterium, assembly GCA_016000045.1. Classification (NCBI taxonomy): domain Bacteria; kingdom Pseudomonadati; phylum Myxococcota; class Myxococcia; order Myxococcales; family Myxococcaceae; species Myxococcaceae bacterium. Next base: position 76,714 of record JAECQY010000001.1, read on the forward strand.
TTCGAATTGCCATCGGAGCGCGTTCGGCCATTTTCGCGCCTCTTCCGAACCTTGGCCTGATTGTCGTTGATGAAGAACACGACCCGAGCTTCAAGCAAGAAGAGTCGCCTCGCTACCAAGCTCGAGACATTGCTTTGTGGCGGGCTAAAAACGAAAATGCCAAAATTATTTTAGGTTCAGCGACTCCTTCTTTAGAGAGCATCAATAACGTTCAAAAAGGCCTCATTGCTCATATTGCCCTGAAAAACCGGGCCATCTCTACCTCCTTCTTACCCCAGGTGGAACTTGTTGACTTAAAAGGCGTGCGCTCGACAGCAAAATCCAGCGGGCAGAGCCGATCGATTTTATCGCCTCGCCTGCTTTCCAAGATGCGGGATACCATCGCTCAAGGAAATCAGGTCCTCCTTTTTTTGAATCGCCGGGGCTATTCTTCCTTAGCGGTTTGTGATTTTTGCGGCCAACAAGCTCATTGTCCTTCCTGTTCCGTATGCCTCACCCTGCACTATCAAGAGCAGCTTCTCCGCTGTCATTTGTGTGATTATCAAAGCTCCCCCAGCCAAAGTTGCTCACACTGCCAAGAAGGGCCTGTGCTCTACTTGGGCATTGGGACGGAACGGGTGGAAGAAGAAGTTCGCTTGCATTTTCCGAAGGTACCCGTTGCCCGATTGGATCGCGATACCGCTAAGACCAGTCAACGAACCCAAGAAATTCTCAATCAGTTGCATGATGGAGAAGCGCAAATCTTGATTGGAACGCAAATGATTGCCAAAGGACACGATTTCGAACGCCTAACCTTGGTGGGTGTTGTATTGGCTGACCTTGGACTGTCTGCTCCTGATTTTCGTGCCAGCGAACGAACTTTCCAATTGCTCATTCAGGTCGCTGGACGTGCCGGAAGGCGCTCTCAATCCGGAACCGTGATCATTCAAACTTTTAATCCAGAAAATAAGCTTTTTGAAAACCTAGTAAATCATAATATTACGAACTTTAACAAAAACGAACTGGCTCACAGAAAAAGCTCTCACCAGCCTCCTTTTGTTCGAGGAACGTTAATACGATTTGAGTCTACAGAACCGCTCGGAGCCGAACAAAAAGCCTATGAAACAGCGGAAAAAATCACTCAAGCCATCCACACGCTCGGCCTCAAATCCCAGGCTCAACTCTTAGGACCCGCCAAAGCACCGATTGAAAAATTACGCAATCGTTGGCGCTGGCAGCTCTACTTGAAAACAAGCAACCATCAGACTCGCACCCAAATCCTAGACACTCTACGGCTTCGAAATACCCCTAAATTACGGATCGTCATCGATATCGACCCACAGCAATTTAGCTAATTTCCCTTGAATAACCCCGGTATTTCAGGGGAGCTTACCCTGAAATAGGGTTGTTTTATCGGTTAGTGTCGTATAAAATTCCAATTAGAACGATTGATGAACAAGAGCAGTATGCTTGACCGAAGTGGCCAGGTTCGATAGAAATGCGCCCTATGCAGCTAATTACCAAAATATTTGGCACCCAAAACAGTCGAGAACTCAAGGCAATGGAACCGCGAATCGCTGCGATCAATGCTTTAGAGCCTCAGATAGCGAGCTTGAGCGATGTCGAATTAATTTTCAGGCTGCAAAACATCAAGCAATCGGTTACTGCCGCTTGCCAAGACCATCGTAAGGCTGCTGTTAACAGCCTGCTCGATCCGATTCTTCACGAAGTATTTGCCATTGTCCGAGAAGCCGGTCGCCGGGTTTTGAACATGCGGCATTACGATGTTCAACTGATTGGTGGCATGACCTTGCACAGTGGAAGAATCGCCGAAATGAAAACCGGCGAAGGCAAAACCTTGATGGCTACCTTGCCAGCGGTCTTAAACGCCATGACAGGTCGCGGCGTTCACATTGTCACGGTCAACGACTATCTGGCTTCTCGAGATGCGGATTGGATGGGTCGAATTTACCGATTTCTGGGTCTCAGCGTTGGTGTTGTGATCCCGCACCAATCGGAAGAAGAAAAATGCCAAGCTTATTTAGCCGATATTACTTACGGCCAAAATAACGAATTCGGATTCGATTACCTGCGCGATAACATGAAATTCGAACTGTCCGATTACAGGCAAAGAGGGCATCAATTTGCCATTGTGGATGAAGTCGATTCGATTTTGATCGATGAAGCCAGAACGCCTCTGATTATTTCAGGCCCTGCCCAAGAAAACGCCGAAAAGTATAAACACACCAACTCCATTATCCCAAGACTCCGCAAAGATGCCGATTACAGCATCGATGAAAAAAGCAGATCCGTCATGCTCACCGAAATTGGCAACGAAAAAGCCGAAAAGCTGCTCGGTCTTGAGAACTTATACGATCCCGCCAATATCGAGACCTTGCATCACTTAAATCAAGCCCTTCGCGCGCATTCCCTGTTTAAGCGCGATATCGACTATGTGATTGAGCGCGGTGAAGTGGTCATTGTGGATGAACATACCGGTCGCCTCATGCATGGCCGTCGTTGGTCGGATGGACTTCATCAGGCCATTGAAGCCAAAGAAAACGTTCGTGTTCAAGCCGAAAATCAAACCTTGGCGACCATTACCTTCCAGAATTACTTCCGCATGTACCAAAAACTCAGCGGAATGACGGGTACGGCCGATACCGAAGCCGAAGAGTTTGCTAAAATTTACGATTTGGATGTTCTGGTCATCCCCACCAACAAAGCCATGAGCCGCTTGGACGAGCAAGATCAAGTTTATAAAACGGAGCGTGAGAAGTTTGATGTTATCGCAGCTGACATCGAAGTCGCGCACAAAAAAGAGCAGCCGGTTCTCGTTGGAACGGTCTCTGTTGAGAAATCGGAGATACTTTCCAAAAAGCTGAATAAGCTTAATATTCCTCATCATGTTCTGAATGCGAAGAAGCATCGAGACGAGGCGGCCATTATCTCTCAGGCCGGTCGATTGGGATCGGTCACGATTGCTACCAATATGGCGGGCCGTGGTACCGATATCATTCTCGGTGGTGACCCGGAATTTATGGCTCGAGATGCCGTAGCCAAGCAACTTTCTGAAACCGACGAACAAATCGCCGAGTTTGCTTTCTTATCGGGCAGGCCGGACCTGATTATTCCAGACCCGAACCGACAAGAGTTTCAAGAAAAAGCGATCCAGCTTTATGCACACGAGCTCGAGAAAGCAGAACAAATTTGCAAAAAAGAAAAGCAGAACGTGCTCGCAGCCGGCGGTTTACGAATCATTGGAACCGAACGTCATGAGTCTCGCCGCATAGACAATCAACTTCGAGGTCGTTCTGGGCGGCAAGGAGATCCAGGATCCAGCCGCTTCTATTTGTCTCTTCAAGATGACCTGATGCGCATTTTCGGTTCGGATCGCATGATTAGCGTGATGGAGCGCTTAGGAATGCAGGATGGAGAGCCCATTGAACATCCTTGGGTATCGAAATCGATCGAAAATGCTCAAAAGCGTGTAGAAGGCTTTCACTTTGATAGTCGTAAGCAGATCATTGAATACGACGATGTGATGAACCAGCAAAGAAATGCGATTTATTCGCTTCGCCGACAGGTACTCGGAGGCGAAAACATTCGAAAATTGGTCTTTGATCTGGTGGAAGAAGCCATTATTAATCAGGTGCAAATCGCAACTCCGGAAAAAACATCCCCTCACGAATGGAAGCTTGAGGAGCTTTGTGCGGACGTAAACGCTTTGACTGGAGTCCGCATCGATGTCCAGGATCTACCACTCGATCGAAACGAGTTAATGGATTTTATCTATACTCAACTTTCTAAATTCTACACACAAAAAGAAAAATCCATTGATTCGGAAATGATGCGACGAGTCGAACGACTCACTTATCTTCAAATTATCGATCAGTTTTGGAAAGATCACCTACAAGCGATGGATCATCTTCGAGAAGGTATTCACTTCCAGGGTTATGCTCAGAAAGATCCGAAGCAAGAATATAAGAAAGAAGGATTTGTTCTCTTTAATACCATGCGTTCTCATTTACGTTACGCGGTTTTAGAACGGATTTTTAAATCTGAGATTCGAATCTCTTCGCATCAGCAACTCATGGAAGATATGGCTCGTTTGGAAGCCATGCAAAAAGCCGCCCAAGATGAATTAGAACGACGCCAATCCTTGCCTGATCAGCCCGAATCTGACCCCAAGCCTAATCGCCAGCAGCGTCGTCGACAAAAAGCATGATCGAGCCTATCCGCTTTAAACCCAAAAAATCCTTTGGGCAAAATTTTCTCAAAGACGCCAATGACCTGCGATCGATTGCGGTGGCTGCTTGTCGTTTGCGTGAAAAGGAGAGTACTCGGGTTTTTGAAATTGGGGCCGGATTGGGGGCTTTAACGGCCTCTTTATTGGAGCAGCAGGCTCAAGTGGAAGCGATTGAACGGGATCGGGATTTAATTCCCATTCTTCGACAGACATTCCACTCTGCGTTGGAAACAGGCCAGCTGATCTTGCACGAAGCCAACGCCACAACTTTTTTCTCAGCTTACTCTTCTAAAGTGGTGATCTGTGGCAATTTGCCTTATCATCTCACCAGCAGCATTTTATTCGAGATGGCGAAACTGCATTCTTGCTTAAGCGGTTGCGTGTTTCTGATGCAAAAAGAAGTTGCAGAACGAATCGTAGCCAAGCCAAACAATCGCGTATACGGACTCCTGTCGGTTCTGCTGCAATCTCGATTTGAAGTGCAAATCCTCCTTCATATTCCGCCAGAATCCTTTTGGCCTTCGCCCAAAGTAGAATCCAGTGTTTTAGAACTGAAGCCGCGTAGCAATCCTAGCGAAATCGATTGGGAAAAATTCGTACTTTTAGTCAAAGCGGCTTTTTCTCAAAGAAGAAAAACTTTAAGCAATTCGCTCAAAAAATTTGATTCGATTGAATCTATTCTACATTCAATCCCTATCTCCCCTCAAAGTCGAGCTGAAAATTTATCCTTCCAAGAATACGAAAGAATTTTGCAATGTCTAGAAGCTGGCAAGAAGAATTAAGAAGATCTCCCAAATCAATTGAAGACTTGGAGCGTTTTTTGGTTCTTACGGATTCGGAACGTTCAGCTTTGTTGCAATTAAGCTTGAAAGGCGGATTGCCGTTCCAAGTGACGGAACATTTCTTAAAGCAAATCAACCCAAACGATCCGAATGACCCTCTAAGACAGCAAATTGTTCCACGAGAAACAGAGTTTATCCCATTCGATTTAGAACGCCGCGATCCCCTCGGAGAAGAAGATCACGAAGCAGTTCCCCATTTGATTCATCGATATCCGGATCGAGTTTTATTGCTTGTGACAGACCGGTGTGCCAGCTATTGCCGCTTCTGCACCCGAAAGCGTTGGGTGGGTCAAGGACCTACGCCAAACCTGGAAGATTTCCAAAATGCGCTTACCTACATCCGGTCTAATCCCGCCATCAAAGAGGTCATCTTCTCAGGAGGGGATGCGCTTTTGCTAAGCGATCGCAGGCTACTGGAGTTGATTCGAGCGGTTCGCTCCATTCCTTCCGTTGAGATCATTCGCCTGGCGACTCGCATGTTGGCATTTGCTCCCCAGAGAATCGAAGATTCCCTGCTTCAAGAGCTGAAGGCTTATCAGCCGATCTATTTTCTCACGCACTTTAACCATGTCAACGAATTGCCACTGGAAACTCAAGAAGCCATTCTCCGCTTAGTCGACAACGGATTTCCCGTCCTGAATCAAACCGTGCTTCTCAAGGACATCAACGATTCTTTTCAAGCGCTGTCGGAATTGTTTCGTAAGCTGACTTATTTGCGTGCAAGACCGTATTATTTGCATCAATGCGATCTAGCGCCCGGGACCGAATCTTTTAGAGTCCCTTTTCAAAGAGCCCTGGAGCTCCTTGAACAGCTTAGAGGGCATATTTCAGGCCTATGCCTACCAACCTTCGTGATCGATGTTCCTGGAGGCTTTGGGAAGGTTCCTATTGTTCCCAATTCGATCGTTGAAACTCTGCCAGATCGCATTCGTCTCAAGGGGTTCCGAGGGAATGAAGCGGATTACCCTTCAAGATAAGAGGATCCCTTAGGGCTTGATACACAAAACAAAATCAAAGCCCTTGGAAGGAATATAGCTCGAAAACGGCGCTTGTTTAAAATCCAAAATCTTGCGATCGCCGGAGCCGCACATCGAACCAACGCGCATGTAGCTGCCCGGATTTTGATCGACAAACTTCGCAAATTGAATCCAACGATTCAAAGTCCGGCTTCGAGCAATATTCGTGTTTTGATAACGGCGATAGTTCTGGCACGAAGGCTCTAAAAAGCCCTCCACCAAAGCGCCAACCGTTGCACCCGTTCCTGGAGCCAGCACCAAGCTCGCTACTTTCCGTAGATTTTGCCAGGTCGTCACAGCAGGAGGACGTCCTCTGCGTTTCGGAGAGGCTGCAAGTTGTTGATAAACCCAACTCAAGACCCCTAAGCTTCCTCCCAACAAGGTGGGTTCGAGCCAACACAGACGCTCCAGCCCTCTCCAATCTCCGAAATTTCTATCGATTTCTTTCAAATCTTCTTCGTAATAAACACCAGCCAACGACGCAAAATCCGCTAGCGAAAGGCCTTCTTTCGACAGCATAATTAGCGAACTGGAATCATTGTAGCGTTGATAAACCGTTTTAAACACCGATTCATCGCCCGTCAGGATTGCCATTTGAAGAAAATTGAAGTTCCACTCATCGGAAAACGCCACGGTCCCGTGCTTCTCGAAGAGCGACTCTAATTGAGCGCTGTCTTTTCGGGAAACGGCTTCAAAAATGTAACCAACGCCGTCTAACTCTTCCAATCTTGGCAACCGCTTCTTTGTTAGCAAAGACTCTAAAAAGTCCCCATAAGCACATGCAATTTCCCGATTCGGAATCTTTAAATCACAAACGATACCGCTCGTCTCCCGCCCCTGCTGACAATCCACGACCGTCAGATAACCGGCGTATAAAAGCAGAGGCCATAAAGCTTTCGGATCTTGTTCAAATTTAAAAAAATCAATATTCTTATCAAAGCTCTTGCGAATGATTTCCCGATTTCGAAGCTTGGCCAGATCCTCCTGGATATCCTCGCTCACTAAAGCGCGATCAATGAGCTGGGTCGTTCCAGAGGCAACCCAGTAGATTCCCAACTCGCCATTGTCCAGATAATGCGAAATAGACCAAGGATTGTAAATGGTAATTCCGCCGATGTTGTAGCCATTGTACCATTCTTTCACTTCCGCCTTGTTGTCCCTTTGCGCCTTCACTAAAAGCTCATCGACCTCTTCTTCCGTAAAGCCGTAGTAAGGAGAATAGCGATTCGAGAAGAGGCTGTCTTCGGCAAAATTATTCAATCCAGAGAATAGGTTAACACCGCCTACTCGAAGAATACCGGTCAATACTGCTTTTTCGAGGGAAGGATTTCCTTTCAGTGCAGGGGTGAGGAAGCTTCTGAGTAATTGAATCGCTTCTTTGGCATAACCGTGTTCGGAAGCCTCATTGATCGGGGTATCGTATTCGTCGATCAAGATATAGACCCCCTTCCCATGATGTGCGTACAGCCAATCGCCTAAAGTAATCAGAGATCCGCCCAAGCCAATCGTTGGGCTCTGGATCACTTTTTCTCGAATTTTCTCTAAAAAATCGGCTTCCTTTCTTCGGGAAGATTCCCACCAGTCTGAAATTTGATCCAGGTACCGATACTCCGCAAATAAACGCACGATGACCCACTCTAGAGCCGTTTGCATCCGCGCGTAGGTTGGTGCTTTGACAGTTTGTAGGTTGAGCAGAAGAGTGGGATACTGCCCCTGATATTGCCCAATAAAGCCCGGCTCTTGCGAGATCTTCAGATTTTCGAAAAGGCGTCGATAGGGCTGAGGATCCAATCTTTGGCCTTTCTCATCCATTTCTTCCTTAAAAAAGTATTTCAGCATGTCCATATTGGTGGACTTGCCCCAACGCCTAGGGCGAGTGATCAGAGTGACTTCTTTTCCCTGCAACAAGCTTTTAATAAACAGGGTCTTATCAACAAAACGTTTGCCTTCAAGGGCTAATTTTTTGAAATCACTGGTTCCACCATAGGAAACCGAAATGGTTTTTGCTCTTAGAAGCGAGGAGCTTCCTAAAAACAACAAGATGGCTAAAATGTAATCTTTCATATCGTTCTCCACTCAAATTAAAACTGATTTGGACAATTTTATTCTACACATGAGTTTAACTTTGGCAAGACTTTGACCTCTCTTGGGCCGAGTCGCGTACGGCCTCCTCGACTATGGCATTCTCGCTAATTCAGACTCTCTCTTACTTAAAGAGCGTTCATGACAAAAGGGGGATCATTCGGCCTTAATACACAACACAAAATCAAAGCCTCTGCGAGAGATATAAGTCGGAAATGGGGCTTGTTTAAAATCCAAAACCTTGCGGTCGTTCGACTCACACGTCGAACCAGCTCGCATGTAGCTACCCGGATGGTGATCAATAAATTTCGCAAACTGAATCCAATGATCCAGAATTCCGCTTTCAGAAATATCTGTGTTTTGATAGTGACGATCGTTCTGGCACGAAGGCTCTAAAAAGCCCTCCACCAAAGCGCCGGCCGCTGCACCCGCTCCTGGAGCCAGCACCAAGCTCGCTACTTGCCATAGATTCTGCCAGCTCGTCACAGCAGGAGGGCGTCCTCTGCGTTTCGGAGGGGCTTCAAGTTGTTGATAAGCCCAACTCAAGGCTCCTAAGCTTCCTCCCAACAAAGTAGGTTCCAGCCAACGACGCAAAATCCGCGAGCGAAAGGCCTTCTTCGGACGGCATCGTTAACGAACTGGAATCGCTGTAGCGTTGATAAAGCGTTTTAAACACCGATTCGTCACCCGTCAGAATCGCCATTTGAAGAAAATTGAAGTTCCACTCATCTTAGCCCCTAGACCCAGCGAGGCTCCGGAAATCAGCAAGATGACTAAAATGGAATTTTTCATAGCGTTCTCCGCCTGTACTCAAACCCGAATCGGTTGAGATGCCCTCACTATACAGACGCAGTTGACTCTTACAAGCCTTCCGCCGAAGCCGAAGAGTGACAATCCTGACTTAGGGGGACTGAAGCGAGTGATCTCTTAAAATAGAATCCAACCGATCTCGATCTTGATCGGAGTAATCCGGAGATTGAGAAGGGCTCATATCTTGAAGGAGCTGAGACGGTGCACGAATTTCCGGCATATCGAGATCGAGGACTCTTCGCTTTAAAAGATCCCACACTCGGTTTTGATCCGAAAACAAGAAATAGCCAGCAGCCAATCCAATTAGTACAAGCAGAATAATGCGTATCATAGCTTAAAGACGAATCGGCATCACCACGCAGAGATGATGATCTTCGTGAATTCCGGTGACAATCGCTGGAGAATAGGGATCCGTGAAACGCATCATGATATTGCTATCTCCCAAAGAGGCAATGGCCTCCATCAAATACCCAACGCTAAAAGCGATTTCCATATCTGGACCCGCATACTCCAAAGGAACATCATCCGAAACTTCTCCCGCTTCAGGGTTCACGCAAGAAACGGTCATTTCGGTCGATTTCAGAGCGAGCTTAACGCTTTGATTTCGCTCGCTGGTTAAAACAGCCACACGCCGCAAGCTCGCCACAAAGTCTGATTTGGTCGATCGAATAATTTTATCGGACAATTGGGGGATCACTTGCTTATAATCCGGAAACTTACCATCGATGAGGCGCATGGTGAGCTGGACATCTTCGGTTTTTAGAACCGCTTGCTGCTTGGAAAAACCAAGTTCAAAGACGTGATTTTCATCTTGAGCGTGTGATTCCAAGATCTTGAGGACTTCGTTCAGTCCTTTTCGGGGCAAGATAACTGGATGCTCGAGCTTAAGAGGCTCTTGATTCAAACTAAGTTTATATTGACTGAGTCTGTGTCCATCCGTCGAAACGAAATGGACGGGATCATCGGGATTGGTTCCGGGCTCGACGTAGACTCCGGTTAAATTGTAGCGATTTTCATCCAAACTGGAGGAATAGATGGTTTTTTGAATCGCTTCTAAAAAGCCTTTCGAATTTACGCGGCTACAAGCAATTCCTGATACGTCTGCCAGTCGTGGAAATTCTTCGGGAGGCAAAGCCAATAATCGAGCTTGAGTTTTCCCACTTTTGACCATCAAGTGCTGATTCGGAAGTGCGATCAGCGTTACGTGAGGACCCGGCAAAAGTTTAACAATATCAAGCAAAGAGCGCGCCGAAACCGTGATCATACCGGGCTGGATTACCTCGCATAAGCGGGTAATTTGAAGTCCAATATCCAAATCGGTGGCACTGAGCCGCAGCGTATGATCCTGAGCTTCCAGATAAACATTCGCTAAAATGGGCATCGTATTTTTTCGTTGTGCAACCCCTTGAAGCAATTGCATTGCCTTTGAAAGTTCCGATACGGCGATTCGAATTTCCATAGGCAGCGTTTATCCTGATTGCTCAGGCAGATCAAGGTCATCCGATGATCTTTCAATTAAATTAAAAAAACTCATCATCATCATAGGTCCTGTGGAAACTGTGGAAAACTTTTTTTCTTTCTTAAATTCAATGCATTAGGGGTTGATCAGTCTGTGGGCAAAAGCGTGGGGAATCTGTGGGAAACCTGTGGAAAAAAAACACAGACCTAAATTTCACAGATTTCCCACAAGTTTTCCACAGAAACGCTGTGGAAAACTTTTCGAAAGAAAACTCGATTTGTGGAAAACAGGCTCCCCTGGGGGGCTCATTTCTGTGGAAAAAGGGGTTTTTTTCCACTGGAGTTTTCGAAGCTTTCCACAAGGATTCTACACCTTATTCACAAGTTTTCCACAGGGGCTGTGGAAAACTAAATTCACCTAACAAACTGAAATTAAAAGAAAAAATGAATTAGAGCTCGAGTTTTCCACAGGCAGTGTTACACTTCGCTGCGATTGGATCTGTGGAAAAAGAAATCTGTGGAGAAAGAGAGCCTGATCTGTGGAAAACTTGTGGGAAGAGCTAAGCTCTCAAAATATACACTTAAGCTTGAGACAAAAAGAGCAGTTGAGGATTCATCGCGATCTTCTGCAAAAATGGGGAGACGTCCATAATTTGACGGCTCTCAAAGATCCTGCACTTATTTTGAAAAATCATTATAAGGATTGTCTGTTGGGTCTACACGCTCTTCCGATGGGTTTTTTAGAGCCCAGTTCCGAAGTCTTCTACGATTTGGGAAGTGGAGCAGGATTTCCAGGTTTGGTGGCAGCTGTCTTGTGGCCTGCGCGAGCGATTGTTTTGGTAGAATCATCCCAGAAAAAAAGCTCTTTCCTCCATCTAGCCGCTTTTGAAATGGGATTAACTCAAGTCCAGGTTTTATCGAAACGTGTAGAAAATCTTCGAGGTATCCAACGAGCGCTGAGCCGTGCCGCGTTCTCTCCGGAAAATTTCAAGATTTTGAAACATGCTTTTGGACCTGAAGCAAAATTGGCTTTGTTTACTTCGTGTGCTTTTGAACCGGAGTCCTTGGGAAAAGTGAAAATGAGCCTTGAACAAATTTGCAAATATACGCTAGAACCCAACAACGAGCGTCAGCTGGCAGTAGGTGTTTCACGTGGAACATCCAGATAAAAGGGTTTGGGTATATTGATGGGTCGAATCATTGCGGTTGTAAACCAAAAAGGGGGAGTCGGAAAAACGACTACAGCGGTGAATGTTGCCGCTGGGCTTGCGTTGTTAAAACATCGAGTCTTATTATTGGACTTGGATCCGCAAGGGAATGCGAGCAGCGGTTTCGGAATCTTTGCCGACCGAGACTCAGCGACCATCTATCAAGTTCTGATCAAGAAAGCGAAGCTCCAAGATGCGATTCTTCCCACGCAGGTCGATCGTCTGGAAATCGTACCTTCGAATATTCAACTCGCAGGAGCCGAAGTGGAGCTTGTCGGGACTTTGTCTCGCGAAACGCATCTTAAACGAGTGCTTCAAAACCTGGAATCAGACTATCACTATATCATTCTTGACTGCCCTCCATCGATGGGTCTGTTGACGATTAACGCCTTGACGGCTGCAGAAGAAGTTCTTGTACCCTTGCAGTGTGAGTATTACGCCTTGGAAGGGCTCTCTCATCTCTTGGAAACGATTGAATTGGTTCGAGGTTCTCTTAACCCTTCTTTGAAACTGGCTGGATTGGTTCTCACTTTATACGATTCTCGGAACAAAATTTGTCGACAGGTTGTCGATGAAGCTCATCAACATTTCCCAGAGAAGGTCTACAAATCCATCATTCCTCGGAATGTTCGATTGTCTGAGGCTCCAAGCCACGGAATGCCGGCTGTGGTCTACGATGCTTCATCGAAAGGCTCCAAAGCCTATATGGGCTTGGCAAAGGAAATCGCCAGCAAAACAGGTAAAGGAACAGCGAAAAAATGAGTGCTAAAAAATATCCTTCGGGTTTGGGTAGAGGCTTGGGCTCTTTGATTCCTAAAATCGAGTCTCGACCTCCAGAAGGCTTGGTTCAGTTGGGGATACAAGAGATTTACGGAAGCAGCGGGCAGCCCAGGCAGCATTTTGAGCCGGAAGCGTTGGAGGAACTTGCTTCAAGCATTAAAAAGCATGGAATTCTTCAACCGATCGTTGTTCGAAAAGATCCCAAAGGAAGCTATGAAATTGTTGCAGGAGAGCGCCGTTGGCGTGCCGCGGAACGAGCGGGTCTTAAGACTGTGCCGTGCATTATTTCCGAAGTCTCGGATCGCGACCTATTAACTCTGGCACTGGTGGAGAATATTCAACGAGAAGATCTCAATGCGATTGAAGAAGCGGAAAGCTATCAGCGCTTGGTGCTGGAACAAGGTTTGAATCAAGAACAGGTGGCTCAAGCTGTCGGCAAAGAGCGCAGCACGGTTGCTAATGCGCTTCGTTTGCTTAAATTGCCTCCCGCGATTCAAAGCCAGGTGGTATTGAAGAAAATTACGATGGGACATGCCCGTGCACTGGTTTCTTTAGAAGATCAGTCCTTAATCCATCAAGTGGTGAACCAAATTACCGAGCGGCAGCTTAGCGTCCGTGCAACGGAAGCCCTGGTAGCAGAAAAGCAACGTAACTCTTCTCAGAAGAAAACGAAAAAATTGGAGTCTGGCGACGAGAAAGAAGTTCGCAGGCGCCTGGAACAGGTTTTGGGAACACGCGTGGAACTTCGAAACCATCAGGGTAGTGGCACCTTGGTCATTCACTTTGCTTCCATTGATCAGTTCAATGACTTGGTCGATCAGATTACCGCTCGTAAGGCCTAGAGCGGTTCAAGAACCTCTCAGGTCTTCTAAAAAAAGCTCCATCTTGTGTTCGTCTGTGAGGCTTTCAAAACGGGCTGCAGGAGGGTAAGAGACCACGTGGCCTTCGTGCGTGTTGAGCCAGGCAATTGGGTCGCTGATTCGAAGATGGTTGTAAAACTGCTGGAGCTGCTTCGCGGACGTTGTAGGAAGTTTCAGCGTTTTTTCTCGGATCTCTTGGGTTCCGGGGGCATTGAACGTGTGGCATTCGAGGATTCGTTTGGGTTCAAGCTGTGCGATGTCTTGGGCCAACAGGTTTGCCATCACTCCTCCATAAGAATGTCCTGTGATCACGAGGCGGTGGTTTGGGTAGCGAGCGAGGATTTGAAGGGTAGCTTCTTTCAAATCGCGAAAGGCTAAGCGAAACCAGAATTCAGGGCCTTGCTTCACCTTTTGGTAGGATTCGAAGAGCCAGTCCGGCATGATCTGTTCCATAAAATCGTTTGCAATATGAGCGTTGGCGAACCAGTTCTGCCATGGACCGGTTCCCCGTATCGCAAAATAGAGAATGGGTTTGTGCTCGTCTTTCGCCACCAGCAAGCGATTGCCGAGCAGGAGGTTCTCATGGTCTAAGATCACTTCTTTTTCAGAATCTGGATGTGGTTGATAGACCGCATGAGAAAACTTGGCAGCCTCCAAAACGTGATCATCTGCAAAAAGCGCAAAACTGAGAAGGCAAATCATAAAAATCATCTTGGATTTAGCTAGTTCAGACTCTCGCGCCCTATGCAAGACTCTCTTGCATAACCTCCTATTTCTTCATTGCGAGGAGGCGTAGCCGGACGAAGCAATCCATTTCAAACTGGAATCGCTCCAATGGGATTAAATCTTAAATCCTTCTGAGAGGATGGGATAAACTGCTTTGAGCGTGCATCCGGGTTCGAACTGCTCGTAGCCTTCTTGCCTGAGCACGATTTCCAGAGCACTCAAAACGGTTAGAATATCGAGTTCATCGAAATATCCCAGATGCGCGATGCGAAAAATTTTGCCTTTCCATTCACCCTGGCCGCCTGCAATCGTGAGCTTCGCTCGATCCTGTAATCCCGTGTAAACACCATTCGGGCGTATTTCTTTGGGGGTATAGATGGCTGTGAGAGAGTCTGCAGGAGATTCGGAAAATAGTTTCAGCCCAAGTGCTTGGATGGCGGCTCGTGTCGCTCGAGCCACGCGTGCATGGCGTTCAAAAATCGCCGAGAGTCCCTCTTCTTTCATCATTTTTAAAGACTCTTGAAGGCCTGCTATCAGCGAAACGGCTGGGGTAAAGGCAGTTTGATGGCAGGCTTGGGCTTTCTTTTCTTGGGCTAAATCAAAGTAGAATCGAGGCATCTGAGCGGTTCGGTTGAATTCCCAAGCCTTAGGGCTTATGGCCAAAAAAGCCAAACCGGGTGGAAGCATCAGAGCCTTTTGAGAGCTTGCAATCAAGACATCAATGTGATCCCGTTCAGGGGAAATATCCCAGACGCCGAGTGCGCTGATCGCATCCACAATCAATAGACAATCCGCTTTTTGTTGAACGACGCGACCAATGGCTTCATAAGGTTGTCGCGTGCCTGTAGACGTTTCGCTGGCAACGCAAATGACGGCTCGGCATTCAGGGTATTGCTCAAGAGCTTGGCGCACCTCCTCTGGGTTTGCAGATTTCCCCCAAGGGACTTCGATGGTATGGACTTTAAGTCCAAAGCGTTCGGCCATTTTTCCCCAGCGCTCGCCAAATTTGCCTCCTGTCACATTAAGAACCAAATCACCCGCAGAGAAAAAATTCTGGAAAGTTGCTTCAAAAGCTCCAGTTCCGGAACAAGACAACAACAAAACATCTTCTTTTGTCTGCAACACCCACTTGAGTCCTTGGATGCAATCAGCAAAAATGCTTTCAAAAGCTGGGGTGCGGTGATGAATCATGGAGCGACTCATGAGGCTCAAAACGCGCTCTGGCACAGGAGTCGGTCCAGGTGCTAGCAAACGATACTTCATTTTATTCTCCTTGTAAGGTCTTCCTTGAGGTGTCAGGGCCCGACGCAACGTCGTTTCTTCACCGACTCTCAACCCGAGATGTTTTTGGAGCAGCTCCAGCAGTCGCTTTTGGAAATTGTTTTTTAACTCCAAAGGGTCGCCTGATCGATGTCGTACACCAAATTACACTCAGCGAAGGTCGATGGCTGCTGACCAGCAGTCATGACCGTCCTGGTAAACTGAAATCTTGGTTCGAACAATATCTATTCTCCGAGCAAGTCCTGCTTCATGAATATGCGCTTGACGATTCTCCAGAAACTTTGTCGGAGAAAGAACGCATCGCAAGTTGCATCCCTAAATTTCCGAATGAGATCAACGAAGATCATAACCCCTTCGAACTGGGACTGGGCCATTGGATAGATTGGAATAAGGGTTGTTACGTCGGTCAGGAAGTCATTTCGAGGCTGGACACTTATGATAAAGTATCGCACCGACTGATGGCTGTTGCTTGTCGAAAAGAAGACTTTGAACGCTTACGAACGTCTTCTGAGATCACTTCCATGAGTGACGAACATGCTCCCAATGCGCCCATTGCTTTGGGTGTATTTCGAAAAGCAGACTTGACAGATGGTCAATTTTTGATTACATCGTCGGGCGTTCCAGTGTGGGTCGTTAGCTCAGCCCGGTAGAGCATCGGACTTTTAATCCGTTGGTCCACGGTTCGAATCCGTGACGACCCACCACTTGGTTGAACGCTCCAAATCAAGACGATTCCGTTTGCAAAGCCCTTTTGGGGCTTGAGCCTGGCTCCGAGAAAGGCTAAGCTAGGATTCCATGCATCTTAAGCTTTACAATACCCTGAGTCGCGCGATTGAGCCATTCAAACCCAACCAAGCTGCGAAAGCCAGCCTCTACACCTGCGGTCCAACGGTTTATCACTACGCGCACATTGGTAACTTAAGAACCTACGTGTTTGAAGATGTTCTGAGCCGAACGCTTCAGCGTTTTGGGTTCCACGTGGAACATGTGATGAACATTACCGATGTTGGGCACTTGGAGTCCGACTCGGACGTGGGCGATGATAAGATGGAGCTGGCATCAAAGCGTGAAAAAAAGAGCCCTTGGGAGGTTGCGCGTTATTATGAGAGGGCTTTTTTCCAGGATACGGAAGCGCTTAACATCCTAAAGCCTACGATTGTTTGCCGAGCAACCGAACACGTTGCAGAGATGCAGCACATGATCCAGAAATTAATTTCGAATGGCTTTGCGTATGTCGTTGAAGGCAATGTCTACTTTCGAATTCATCGATTTGAGGATTATTCTAAGCTTTCACGACGTAATTTAGAGGAGCTGATGGAAGGTGCTCGGGTCGATATCGATTCCAGAAAAGAAAATCCTTTGGATTTTGTTTTGTGGTTTTCTCAAAGCAAATACCCAAACCAGGTCATGAAATGGGAATCTCCTTGGGGAGTCGGCTTTCCGGGTTGGCACATTGAATGCTCGGCCATGGCCCTTAAATATCTGGGAGAGAGAATTGATATTCATTGTGGAGGGGTGGATCACATATCGGTTCATCATACGAACGAAATTGCTCAAACGGAAGGTTGCTTGGGTCATCGTTGGGTGAATGTCTGGATGCACGGCGAATTTTTGGTGTTGGATAAAGCTAAGATGTCAAAATCAAAAGGAGATTTTTTGACTTTATCCACGTTGAGAGAGCAGGGTTTTGAGGCCGTGCATTATCGTTATTTTTGCTTGGGGGCCCACTATCGATCTCAACTTTCGTTTAGTTACGAGTCTTTACAAGCTTCTAAAAATGCCTTTGAATCATTGAAAAATCGAGTCTTGGGGTGGCGACTAGAACCGAAGAAAGGGAAAGCTCCGGAGAAAAAAAATTCGTACCAAGAAGCATTTAAGCAGGCATTGGCGAACGATCTGGATCTACCGGTTGCCATGCGGGTTCTTTGGGACGTTGTGAAAGACGCTGATTTGGGGACTGAAAATCAATTAGAACTTGTGGAAGATTTTGATCAGGTTTTTGGATTGGGAGTGAGTCAATTTGAGCGTCCGGTTCTATCCTGGGAACTCTCTCAGATAGTAGAAGAGCGAAATCAAGCTCGAGCTCAAAAGGATTGGCAGAAAGCGGATGAGCTGCGCCAAAAACTCTCAACCTGCGGTTTGCAAATCAAAGACACCCCAAAAGGCCCAGATTGGTATTTCGATTTTTCGTGAGCTTTCATGGAAAGGGAGAGTGGAGCGGGAAAAGGGATTCGAACCCTCGACTTTAACCTTGGCAAGGTTACACTCTACCACTGAGTTATTCCCGCGGTGCTTTGCCGTTATGCATCGAGTAAGGAAAAAGGTCAAGAGAGTAAATGACGAAGGTTTTCTTGAATCCACTGATCGGCCCTATCGGCTCCAATAAACAATCGCTCATTCCGCCTGAATTCAGCATGGTGGATGGAACGTCGCCCGAAAAGAGTGCGTTTGGCAGGAAACAGTTGGTGAAGCATTTCGTGGTGGACAATCCGTTCAATGCAAATACATGGAACGCACGCTTGGTCGAGTGCGGGATGAATGGTAATCTTCTTTCGACGCATACAATAAGAGCCTAGGCGGATAGAACGTTTTCGAGCGGTCGTTTTGCCGTATTTCCCCCAAGCAATGGTTGCTTCGACACGATTCTCGAAATAGCGAGAATTGATCTGATGATAGAGATCTTCCAAGTTATGGTAGACGCCTTTTTTGTAGAATGACTGCATAAGACGCCTTTCATCGTAGCAAGATAGCATGTTTGAGTATACTGCTTAGGTCGTTAAGATGGCCAATGGGCTCGTGCTGGAGAAAAGATCAAAGCCGATTTTATGGAATTCAGCATATTGTTGACGCCCCGAAGGGACTATGGCATAGCGAGGGAACTGTTTGGGGTGCCGTGCTCGAGTGGTTAGGGAGCGGTCTGCAAAACCGTTAACATCGGTTCAATTCCGATCGGCACCTCCAATGCTTCCCGTTACAGCCCGCGCGCATGCGAACATCGCTCTCATTAAATACTGGGGCAAAGTTCCTGGACCCGGTAATTTACCGGCCGTGGGTTCTTTATCGTTGACGCTGGATTGTTTTTACTCTCAAACGACAATCCAAGCATCGGAAGCCGATCGATTTATCTTGAACAGCGAAGTACAGTCTGGTGCTTCCAGTCGACGGGTATTTGAATTTCTTGACCCAATTCGAAAGCCGGGGGAACGGTTGGAGGTGGTATCGAAAAATTGCGTTCCAACAGCGTCGGGGCTTGCTTCCTCGGCTTCAGGATTTGCAGCTCTCAGCGTGGCTGCAAACGCATTTTTTAAGCTCGGCCTTAGTCCGCGTGGCCTCAGCGAACTGGCGCGAACGGGATCGGGTTCGGCCGCACGCAGTATTTTTCCTGGGCTTGCTCGGATGCATCCAGAAGGCTACGCGGAGCCAGTCCAAGCCCCATCGTTTGATTTAAATCTACTGGTGGTGCATTGTTCCGATTCAAAAAAACATAGGGATTCAAGAACGGCCATGAATCATACGGCCGAAACATCGCCTTATTACGCTGCTTGGGTTCTGACGCATCCCGAAGATTTAACGGCCGCGCTTCGCGCTTTAAAAGAAAATCAATTTGAAGCCCTTGGTCAGGCGATGGAATATTCCACGCTGAAGATGCACGCGAGCATGATGGCGGCAAAGCCAGGAATCTGGTATTTCGAGCCCCTATCATTATCGGTTCTGAATTGCCTTCGAGAGCTCAAAGCCGAGGGAGTTAAGGCTTACTTTACGATGGATGCAGGCCCACACGTCAAAATTTTATGCCAGGATCAAGATGTTCCAGTCCTGCTCAAGAGGCTGAATCAAATACCCGGCGTGATCGAGATTCTTCAGGCGAGACCGGGTCCTGGAGCGATGATTCTGTGATCAGTGCGCCAGGAAAACTTGTTTTAGCGGGAGAGTACGGGGTCTTAGAAGGTCAACCCGGGCTGGCCATGGCGGTGAACCGGCGGGTTTTTTTGGTGCCTTCACGAATTCCAAGTCCTTCTCAATTGTGGGACTGTGTTTCGAGACATTCCCAAGATCCCTTGTTTCAACTTGATTCCAGAGCGCTTTATGAGGGCAAGCTCAAATTGGGCTTAGGATCTTCGGCTGCTGCTGCGGTTTGTATGGCAGCTTATGCGGATTCTCAAAACGTATATGAAGTTGCTCTGAAAGCGCATCGAAAATTCTCAGGCGGTTTCGGTTCTGGGATTGATATTGCTGCCTCGTTTACAGGCGGATTCATTCGCTTTGAAAGAGGCGTTGTTACTTCGCTGAACCCTAACCAAAATGCTCAATACTTGACGTGCGTATTTTCAAAAAAAACACAAAGAACCAGTGATTTTTTAAAATCCTTTTTGGATTTCAAAAATCGATCGACCAAGCGATACGATGCTCTTGTGGAAACGCTTGGGCAAAATAGCGATGCCTGGCAGGACTGGTGGACCGGTGCTCTAGAGTGGTCGGATGTATCAAATTTGATGATGGAAAACATTCAAGCACTTCGCCAATTAGAAACGGGAGCGGGAATCCCGATTTTGGGTCACGCGTTTGACGCGATTGAGTGCATTGCCGGGCAGCACGGAGCTTATGTGAAACCGAGCGGTGCTGGCGGTGGCGATACCCTGTTGTGCTTTGCTTTGCCAGAGAAACAAGAAGTTTTACACCGAGATTTACTCAAAGCCGGCTACGGGGTCTTAAACCTTGGATATTTTGAACCCGGCGTTCAGATCGGCGAGTGAGATGCGATTGCCGAGGTAAAAAGTCCCAAACTCCGCAAAACGGGCGCTTGCTTCATCGAATCGCATTTCCGTCACCAGATGTTTAAAATGAAGCGGATCATCGGAAAACAAAGTGACTCCCCATTCCCAATCGTCGAATCCAATCGAGCCACCGATCATCTGGAGGACTTTGCCCGCGTAAGTGCGCCCAATACTCCCATGCTCTTTCATCATCCGACGGCGCTCTTCCAAGGGCTCAAGGTACCAGTTGGCTCCAACCGCCCTGCTTTTACTCATGGGATAAAAGCAGACGTGTTTCAGATCAGGCAAAGCAGGTTTTAATCGAGCATCCAACAGGGCTTGTACTTCTGGGCTTGTGGCGCTTTCAGAGCTGACATAGTTGCTTAATTCAACGACCGATACGTAAGAGTAGGTGGGGACTAAAAAATCGAATAAACGTGATTTTTGCAGACGCTGTTCGGTTTTTGAAAGTTCGTGCAAATCGGTTCGAAGGTTTAAAAAAAGATAATCTGCCTGATGGCCTAGGATTTGATAGAGCCCAAAAGCACCGGAACGGTTTGAATTCACACGCTCGAAGCTTTCTAGAATTTCTGAAAATTCGGATTGAATCTCTTCTTGAGCCGCATCAGAAAGTTGGCGCCATTGGGCCTGATCGAACCGGCGAAAGTCATGCAAAATATACCATCCTTCAAGAGTGACCATTTTTCCGCTCATAGATTCTCCGCAATCCTCATTCGTTCGTGCAATTTGAAACGCCTTGCATAAGCAGGGTCACGTTGCAAGACTTGCTTCCAGCTCCGAATGGCGTTTTGAGGATCTTGATTCATCACGTATGCCATTCCTTGATAGTGCCATGCTGGCACGTAATGAGGGTGCTTGGAGAGAAGGCGTGCAAAGATTAGCAGGGCTTTGGAGGGGTTCGAATTCTGGATGTACGAACGTGCCAAGTCCGTGGCTTTTTTAGGATTCTTGAGCATTTGAATCTCTGCCAATCCCGACTGAACTTTTGCTTTAAGATCCGTGTGAGGAGATACCTTCAAGTACAGTTTCCAAGCCTGTTCGCCTTTTATGTCATTGCTGGATCGAAGACTCGCCGATTCGAGTGAGATTGCGCCCATCAAGAATAGAGCGTCCAAGCTTGCTTCGGAAAGAGGTTCGCTGCTTTGTAGGACGAATTCGAGTTCTTCAAAACTGCGATTGGGATTGCCTAAAAAAAAGAAACAGCGCGCCAGCAAGTTGCGAGCGCCGGGTAGAGTGGGTTGATCATCCAACAAAAAAGATAAGATTTTCGAGGCTTCAATAAATTTCTGCTGTTCAAAGAGCTGCTCAGCCATGGCATAGCTGGGTTTGGGCTCAGGTTTTGGGGAGCAGGCTAAAAAGAGCAACAGCCAGAGAATTTTCATCACTTTTCCAGATCCCGGTGGGTGATTTGAAATTTGCAACCGGATTGGGCAAGATGTTTGCCGAGTTTTTCTACGAAAGCGACCGAGCGATGTTTCCCTCCCGTACATCCGATGGCAACGGTTAAATAAGACTTTTTTTCAGCTTTGTAACACGGAAGCAAAAAATCGAGCAAATCGATCAAGCGATCGATTAAGGGATTGGCTTTTGAATCTGAAAACACAAAATCGGAGACTTCGGGTTGAAGACCCGTTTTGAGTCTTAGGGCATCGATAAAATGAGGATTTTTAAGGAAACGGACATCAAAACATAAATCAAGCTCCGGAGGAATTCCATGTTTAAAACCAAAACTCATCAGGCGCACAGACAGGCAGTTCTCCGGTTCCATTCCGGCTAATCGGCTGATCTCGGTCTTTAATTGGTGGCTGTTGAACCCATCCGTTGAAATGGTTTGCTCGGCCAGGCTCGCTATTTCGGATAACCAGGCTCGCTCGTTTTGAATGCTTGCTAAGAGACCTCGACCGTTTGAATCCATTGGGTGAGGGCGACGTGTTTCCTGAAAACGTTGAATCAAAGTGGCATCCGAGGCGTCTAAGAACCACAGCTGGATGGGCTGCCCTTGGGCAAGTACCTGCTTCCAATCTTCAACAAATTGATTGATTCCTTCTCCGCTGCGTGAATCGACGACCAGAGCTAATCGGCGCAGGGGATGTCCTTGTTGAGAAAGTTCGATGAGTTTCAAAAAAAGCTCGGCAGGCAGATTATCCACCACAAAGTAGCCAAGGTCCTCCAAGGCTCTTGCGGCAGTGGATTTACCTGCCCCCGATAATCCGGACAGCGCGATCAAACCGCCTCGATCAATCCGAATTTTTGATTCTTTTTTCGGTAAAGAATGTTGAGATGCTCGGTTTTGGCGTTTAAAAAGACCAAAATTTCGCTTCCTAGGAGATCCATTTGCAGGCAAGCTTCATCCAACATCATCGGCCGGGCTTCGACTTCTTTACTCTCAATAATATTGGCTGGCAGATTGCTGGAATGCGCATCAATCTCCGCCAAGGTGTTGAAAGTGACCCGTTTGCGTGCACCCTCTTTGACTTTATGGTGGGAAAGACGATCTCGATACCTTCGGATTTGATTCTCAAGCTTCTCAACCGCCCGATCAATGGAGTTGTAGAGATCGCTGGAGTCTCCTTTTCCGCGTATGAGCATGCCATGGGAGCTGATCTGAATCTCCGCTTTCTGGCCATGTTTATCGGCGCTCAAGACTACGTGTGAGTACGCGCTGTCATCGGTGTATTTTTTTAAATGATTGTTAATTTTATCGACTGCATGTTGCCTAAGAGCCTCGGTGGCTTCCAAATGACGAAAAGTAACTGAAATTTGCATTTACAAATCCTCCTCTCTTGACGAACCTAACGGAATCATTCTACAAGGGCAACTCCTCCCTTAGGTGGGGTGGTAGTTAAGTTGGTTATAACGCCGGCCTGTCACGCCGGAGGCCGCGGGTTCAAGTCCCGTCCACCCCGCCATTCCCCTTCAAGATAATTTATAACACAGTAAGGTTTACTTTAAGCTTTATTTTATATTATTATTTTCATATCGACTAAATGAGATCGATATAAATAATACAGGGGGATACTCAGAGTGTTTAATATTATTTTTTTATTTGTGATATTGGCAGCGCCATGGGCTTTTTCTGCAGAATACCGAGCGGGTAGCATTTTAGTGAAGCGTAAAGAAACGGGTTCTGTGAGAGCGATGAGCGATATCCATATACAAGCCAAAACGTTTCGCGTTCGTCGGTTTGAGCATCCCAGAGGACTGGAATTGGTTCAGGTCAATTTGGGCCAAACGATGGAAAAAGCTTTGGCAGCTTATCGAAACGATCCAAGCATTGAATACGCCGAGCCAAATTACATCGTTCATGCGGTTGGCACCCCCAATGATCCTTATTTTCAGCATCAATGGGGTTTGAACAACGAGGGTCAAACTGGCGGAATCTACGATACCGATATCAACGTGGTTTCGGCCTGGGATCGCTTTAAGGGTAGCGCATCTGTGGTTCTAGGGGTGATTGATACGGGAGTTGATTACACCCATCCGGACCTCAAAAACAATATCTGGACCAATTCACTCGAAATTCCCGGTAACGGGATCGATGATGACCATAATGGCTATATCGATGACGTTCACGGGATTAACGCTCTCACAGGGTCTGGGGACCCGATGGACGATAATCAGCATGGAACCCATGTCGCTGGAATTATGGCTGCAGAAGGCAATAATGGAATTGGGATCTCAGGCGTTGTGCAAAAAGCAAAAATAGTTTCTTGCAAATTTTTGGATGCGGAGGGTTCGGGAGATACTGCCGGGGCGATTACCTGTATGAACTATTTTGCTGCTTTGGCGAAGCGAAGCCGAGATCCGGTTCGGATGTGTGCAACCAATAATTCGTGGGGAGGGGGATTGGAATCGCAGGCTTTTGTGGACGCGGTTCGGGCTCACCAAAAATTAGGCATTTTGTTTGTTGTGGCTGCCAGCAATGAGAGCAATGATAATGATGAAAACCCCTCCTTTCCATCGAATATTAGTCTCAGCAATGTGATTTCTGTGGCTGCGGTCGATCACAAGGGTCGATTGGCTTCTTTCTCAAATTACGGAAAACACTCGGTGATGGTGGCGGCTCCCGGCGTCGATATTTTAAGCACCACCCCAGACTCGAGCTATGAATATTTGAGCGGAACTTCGATGGCGAGTCCTTTTGTGGCCGGTTTGGCTGGATTTATCAAAGGTGCGCATCCGGATATGGACTGGGTATCTCTCAAGAACCTGATTCTTGCAGGCGGTAAGCCCGTGCTTGGAGCCATCAATACCACCGCGACCGGCCGCTTAATACGAGCCATCGGTCCCCATGGAACCGGTTCGATATCGTGTCATGATCAGGTGGTTCAAGCAAGGCTTTTGCCGCTCGGCAATGCTCATACGATGGTCTTGGGCGATTCGCTGAAACTTTCGCTGCTGAAGATTCGTTGTGCAGAGTCTACACAAGCAAGATTGAGCATGGATTTAGTGAATATCAGCGGAAATCTTTTAAATGACTTGGGGAAAGAGAAGGACGATGTCGCTTACGATGGTGTGTTTAATGGAGCCTTTACTCCCAAGGCAAGAGGATTTTATGTCTTAGCTTTCCCGAACGGAGATCCTGTGCACGTTACCGTTCGGTGATGGGATTGCTTCGTCGGCTACGTCTCCTAAAGATGAGGATTTTTTTCTTTGAGAGAGAAAAAGATCGCGCTCTTCTTGAGAAATTTAAAGCGTACCATCGGGATCAAATCCAAGATTCGCTTAGAAATCCGGATTGGAGGGCTGGCTGAGCCATCTGAGCAGATCTTGGATGGGTTCTTCTCGTTGGATTTCGTTGTAGATTTCATGGTAGAGCCCTTCGTAAATTTTCAGGATTGAATTGTGACTGCCAAGGCAAGTGAACCACTCTTGATTCGTCTGAAAATCAACGATGTGGTCTTTGGCTGAGAGCTGAAGTAAAATGGGGGTGTGAATTCGCGGAGCCAGATCAAACACTTTTGGGCGGATGTGAGTCATAATCTCAAACCATCGAGCGGTGACGTGATGAAAGACCAGAGGATCTTGCTGGAAAGCTCGTATCTTCGCTGGGTCATGCGTCAGGTACTGAGCCTCCAAAGTACTTTTCAGCGAAAATCGAGGGGCTACACAGGAAAGAAGGCGGCTGGCTTGACGTTTCCAAGGCGGAACTTTTAGGGCGATTTCAATGAGAGGAGATGACAGAGCCAGGCCGGTTAATGGCCTGCCAGGCTGGGCGGCGTAGAGCATGGCGACGAGGGCGCCCATGCTGTGGGCGACTATCCCTATTTTCGAATCCTGATTGAGATCACACGCGTATCGAATGGCCGCATCCAGGTCTTCAACGTATTGCTGGATCGAATCAATATAACCCCGATCTCCATGCGATCGGCCATGCCCTCGCAGATCCGGTGCCACAACGTTGAAGCCAATGGCATGGATACGCTGAATCAATTCTTCATAACGACCCGAGTGCTCGGCAAAACCATGAACCAGCACAACGGTTTGAGACGGGCCTTTCACAAGCGCCTTGCGGAGGAAAAGCTTCGTTCCATCAGCCGAATGAATCCAATCGGAAGCTTTCATCTTCCCTCCTCTGGCACAAGAGTTTGCAATTGACAAGTGAACTGCCTTGCTGTGCGACCGAATGATGCGCTATGACCTTCGTCGATGGCTACTTACGCAATCGGTGATATTCAAGGCTGTTATCAAACTTTTCGAGCACTGCTAAAGCGCGTTGCTTTTGATCCAAAACACGATCGCTTGTGGTTAGCGGGAGATTTGATCAACCGTGGTCCCAGGTCCTTAGACGTTTTGCGCTACGTTTTTGATCTGCAAGATCGCGTGACCTGTGTGCTGGGGAATCATGAAATCTATTTGCTCGCGCTGTACCATGGGGTGGTGCAGCAAGAAGCTCCTGATCTGCAACCCATTCTAGATTCCAAGCATGGGGACGAGTTGGTTGGCTGGCTTGAGTCTCAGCCCCTCCTGCATGTTCACAAGAGCTTTGCTTTGGTCCATGCGGGAATCTTTCCTTTGTGGAGTGTGCGCCAAGCGCAGAAAGAAAGCTTGCTCATTGAGCATTACTTGCAAAACAGCCAGGTGGGTGCCTTTCTAGCGTACGCTTACAGCCATCAAGAAGAGAGAGGGCGTCAGACTCGCACAGGCTATGATCGCGCAGCATTCGCTTTGCATGCCTTTGTTCATATGCGTACCTGCCAAACGATCAGTCGGATTCGCTACGGCTACAGGGGAAGTCCAGAGCTGGCTCCCCAAGGCTATCGACCTTGGTACGCCATCAAAAATCGACCCGCGTTGAGCCATACGATTTTATTTGGCCATTGGTCCGCACTGGGACTCCGGGTCCATGCCAACTGCATTTCGCTTGATTCGGGTTGCGTCTGGGGGAATTCTTTGACGGCCTATCGTTTGGAAGACGGCGCTATTTTTATTGAACCATCCGTAGAAAATCGATAGATATCCTCATTCGTATGAGCAAACGGATTTTAATTTTTCTTTGCACGATAGGTGGTTTTGGCATGGCAGCGAAATTTGAGATGGTTCGAGAGTTTGAAGGCATTCAGGAATATCGGATGTCGAATGGTTTATCGGTTCTACTGTTCCCCGATTCTTCCCAGTCGACGGTGACGGTTAATATCACGTATCTGGTGGGATCTCGACACGAAGGCCGTGGTGAAACAGGCATGGCGCATTTACTCGAGCACATGCTTTTCAAAGGAACGCCTCAATTTCCAGATGCTAAGGGCGTCTTGCAGAAACATGGAGGGCTCTTTAATGCCACCACCTGGCTTGATCGAACCAATTATTTTGAGACCATGCCTGCAAGCGATGAAAATCTGAAGTTCGGGCTGCAGTTCGAAGCGGATCGCATGACCCACGCCTGGATTCGAAAGCAGGATCTGGTTTCCGAGATGACTGTTGTTCGAAACGAATTTGAAATTGGCGAGAACGATCCGATTGGAGTGCTGCATGATCAAATGCTTTCAGCGGCTTATCGCTGGCATAACTACGGTAAAAGCACCATTGGAAATCGAAGCGATATTGAACGCGTTCCGGTTAAAAACTTAAAGGCGTTTTACAAAAAGTATTATCAACCGGACAATGCCGTATTGATGATTGCAGGAAAATTCGATGCTCAAAAGGCTTTAGGCTATGTCAACGAATTTTTTGCGAAGCTCCCCAAGCCCAAACGCAAACTCGACTTGACCTATACGGAAGAGCCTGCACAAGACGGCTCGAGGCAGGTTCGTTTGATGCGATCGGGTGAGGTGGCGGCGGCTGGCGTCGTGTATCACGTACCCGCGGCGGCCCATGCAGACTTTGCAGCGATTCGAATCTTAGTTGAGCTGTACGCGCAAGAGCCCGGTGGATTTTTGTATGAGCAATTGATCAAAAGCGGCAAAGCTTCTGAAATGTTTGGCATGGTTTACCCGTTGGCTGAGCCCGGAGTGCTTATGATGATGGCAAAACCGGTGAAAGCAGAAACCGTCGAGGTGCTTTTGACGGATTTAATTGCCGACTTGGAGCAAAAGCAATCACAGGCTATTACGAGCGAAGCGGTTGAGCGTGCCAAGACACGCATGCTCAAAAATTACAAAATGATGGCTTCGGACAGCAAAAAGCTGGCTTTAAACCTCAGCGAGTCCATTGCTCAAGGAGATTATCGTCTCCATTTTTGGGCACGAGACCAGATTAAAACCGTTTCTTTGGAAGATGTTCAGCGTGTTGCTAAGAGCTATTTGATTGAAAGCAATCGGACTGCAGGGGTCTTTGTGCCGACCTCCAACGCGGCACGAGCAGAAATTAGCCAGGTCAAGGACATTGCCGGTATGCTTTCAACGTATCGTGGCTCGGAGCAGACCGAGCAAGGCGATGATTTTGAAGCAACCCCTGAAAATCTGGAGAAGCATATTTCCCGAGTCGAGCTTCAAAATGGCATCAAAGCAGCCTTTCTTCCCAAAAAAACACGGGGCCATGGAGTGAAAGCGAATTTCATTTTGCGGTATGGAACCGAAACTAGTTTAACGGGTCAGAACGAAGCCACGGCTTTGTTGCCGCATTGGATGATGCGCGGGACGCAGAAGAAGAGCTTTCAGCAGATTCAGGATGAGTTCGATCGATTGCAATCCACGGCGCGCTTCAACGGTACACCGGGTCGGACCACCGTTGAGATCAGCAGTGACCGAGATAACATCGTTTCAGCGATACGGCTCGTGGCTGAGATTCTCAAATCTCCCGCTTTATCGGTGGATGAATTTGAGATTCTTCGCAAAAAAGAAATGAGTGAATTAGAAGAAGCACTCGCGGATCCCAAGACCCTCGGATTCAATGAGTTAGATCGAGAACAGAACCCCTGGGCTCAGGATAGCATCCATTACGTGCCCACCATTCCAGAACGAATTTCCGGGCTAAAAGCGTTGGATCCGGCGCAGGTTCAGCAGCTCTATCATGATCAGTATGGTGCGAGTCACTTAGAGCTGGCCTTGGTCGGTTCGTTTGAGGTGGAAGCGGTTCAGCATGCGCTGAACGAAGAGTTTGGGTCTTGGAAGGCAAAGCAATCTTTTGAGCGCATTATCAAGCCTTATCGGCCTACTTCCGCGGGTTTAAAAGTCATCCAAACACCCGATAAGCAAATGGCACTTTTAGCGATGGGCATGAACCTGCCCTTGCAAGATAATGCCACGAACTACCCCGCTATGCGAATCGGTGCTTACGTGTTGGGTGAAAGCATGCAGTCTCGGATTTGGAATCGATTGCGTGAACAAGGAGGGCTTTCTTACGGCGCGGGTTCTTGGCTGGAAGCCAGCAAAATGACGGCCAACGCTTCTCTGGGCCTGTATGCGATGGCAGCGACGGATAATGCAGAAAAGGCCCTCAACGCTTTGAGCGAAGAGTTGAACAAATGGCAGAGCAAGGGCATTACGGAGCAAGAGCTTCAAGAAAGCAAAGAGAGCTTTTGTTCCATGGTGCAGAATATGCTGGCGAACGATGCTTACGTGGTTGCAAGTTTGAGTGGGAACTTGGAATTAGGCCGGACCTTTGAATTTCAAGCGGATTTGCTTCAACGAATCCAAGCGCTGACAACGCAAGAAGTTCTGGCGGCCATTGAGCAGTACACGAAAACAGCTCCGATTGCTCAAGTCAAAGCGGGAGACTTTAAGCATTGAGAATCCAGGCGGCTTGGGCAGCGTTCGGGCTTTTGCTTTGCTTGGCGCTCTTAAAGCCGCTGAGTGGAGACCTCGCTTTTTTGGCTGCGTTTGCCTATCAGATCTATGTGCCAGGCTGGATACGTCCCATGGATAGTCCCTTGGCCTTTCTAAATACGGTCGATTTACGTTCTTTCAAGTTCGTTCTGTGGCTGGCCTTCATCACGTTTTCGCTCTACGGGGGATTTTATTTTTTAGCCCAGACTGGTTGGGCCAGTCGAGCGGGCTATCAAACGGCGTTTTTTCCAGCGAAGCCGAATACTGCCATGCTATGGAGTTTCTGCGTTCAATTTTTGTTTGTTGCGCTTGCGGAGGAATACTTCTATCGCGGATTTTTGCAGAAAATTTGGGGAGGTCTCTCAGGCGTTTTGTGCGTGAATGCCGCTTTTGCTTTGGGGCATTTTATAGGAGAATACGATCCCGTTAGGCTTCTCCCCTTTTTCCCAGGCCTTCTTTTCTCTTGGATTTACCATCGCTCAGGAAGCCTGTTCGCGGTTACTTTGTTTCATGCCCTTTGCAATAGTTATTCGGAATGGTTAGCAGCTTCGTTTCATTGGAGCCCAAAATGATTCGCATTCAAGATTTGTTGAAGAAAAAAAATGCTTCTGAACCAATTGTCATGCTAACGGTCTATGATGCGGCCTTCGCTCGAATTCTGGATGATTCAGGGGTCGATATTTTGTTGGTGGGCGATAGTCTGGGCATGGTGGTTCAGGGGCAAGAGACGACTTTAGGGGTTACGGTCGAACACATCGTCTATCATACGCAGATGGTGGCACGTGCCGCTCATCGTGCGCATCTTGTTTCGGATATGCCATTCATGAGCTATCAACACGATGTGAAAGAGGCTCTTCTAAACGCTGCTCAGCTGATGGTTGCTGGGGCTCATGCTGTGAAGTTGGAAGGCGGTTTGCGAATTGTGCCTACGGTGCAAGCCTTGGTGGAGTCGGGCATTCCGGTCATGGGGCATCTGGGCCTCACTCCGCAGAGTGTTCATGCGTTATCGGGCTATAAGATGCAAGGCAAAACCGAGCAAGCTCGGAAGCGATTGCTTCAAGAGGCATTGGCCCTGCAAGAGGCAGGAGCTTATGCGTGTGTGTTGGAGTGTATTCCTTCGGATTTAGCGGGCGAGATAAGCCAAGCGTTGAGCATTCCAAGCATTGGAATTGGAGCGGGTCCACTCTGCGATGGACAAGTTTTGGTATTGCACGATATGCTCGGATTAAACCCAGAGGCAAAGCCTCCATTTGCTAAAGAATATGTGCAAGGGAAGGCCCTGGTGCACCAGGCTTGCGAGGCCTATGTGAACGAAGTCCGCCAGCGTGTCTTTCCTGCGTAGGTTTGGTGTTTATCCTGAGGGTAGGTTTCTATGTCGGTTCAGTTTCAAGATTACTATAAAGTGCTGGGTGTCAGTCGAAAGGCTACAGCGGATGAGATTCAAAAGGCTTATCGCCGATTAGCCCGTCAGTATCACCCAGACATGAATCCAGAAAAAAGCGCAGAAGAAAAATTTAAGAAAGTTTCGGAAGCTTATGAAGTTTTGAAGGACCCCGAATCCAGAAGAAAATACGATACGCTCGGTTCCAACTGGAAAGCCGGCGATCATTTCCGAACATCGCCAGGCTTCCAAGACGTGCACTTTGATTTTAGCCATGCTGGAACGGGTAGCGGGTTCAGCAGTTTTTTCGATACGATTTTTGGCCATGCTTCGGAGCCGAATCGCGACTCTGAAACCACTCTCGCACTGAGTCCTTGGGAAGCGGCTTTGGGTACACAGGTCACACTCAAGACCTTATCTGGGACTGTTAAGCTCAAAATTCCTGCGGGCTCTCAAAGTGGGACACGCATGCGTTTGAAAGGCAAAGGAATGTTGACTCGCAACGGTGCAAGTGACCTCTACGTCACTTTGGAGATTAAGATTCCGACGTCTTTAAGTGCACGGGAGAAAGAGTTGTTTGAGACACTTCAAAAGGAGTCTCGTTTTCAGGCACGAAGCCGGTGATTCGATAGCTCGCTCCTGCTGCAACGGCTTGGCAAAATGTACAAAGTAGCGAGTTTGGTGCTGGCTTCAGGGACAGGTTCAGCGGGTTGGCGCTTTGGTGAATCGGTTGCTGGAGCCTTCGTGCGAGAACGATCGTCGCTATCAAGACACAGATATTTCTGAAAGCGGGACTCTGAATCATTTGGATTTTAACCAAGCGCCATTCTCGAGCGATGTTCCTTCCAAGGGCTTTGATTTTGTCTTGTGTCTGAAGGCAGACAGAAAAGAGACGATGCATGCGTCACTTTAAGCATCACAAAGTCGGCTATTTTAAATAAATAATGCTTGTTTTTAATTATTTATTTGAAATAAAATTTAATCATGATGAAGAACTTATTGGGCGCCTTGATCGTGTGTATTCTCTGTTTTGAGGTCGGGTGCTCTGCAAATTCGGAGTCTACGCAATCTGCGAATGTGCAAAGCGATGGCGTGACTTCTACGGTTCTTAACCTGGATTATGAACGGATTCTACAGTGTGCATATGCTTTTTATCCATTGGGATTTCCGACACCTGTATCGAATGCCATGAGCACTTTTAAGAGCTGTTTGAGTACAGAAAAAGGACAATCGATTGTTTGGAGCCTTGGGAAAGATTCCATGGTGCTTCCAGCTTTGATTGGGGAAGCGCTTCCCGTTGAGCAGATCGCGTTATTGCCGGACTTGTGGAACACGTCTTCGCCTGTGTTTCAAAGATGGCCCAGGCATTTTTTGCAAGCCGCTTTCGAACCAGCTCAGGCAGAGGGACTCGTTCATTTTTTCAGCGCGGTATGGAACTTAACCCAGAAATCGCCCAGCGATTTTCCTGCGGATGATCCTTACGCAACGCAGTTTTACTGCGGCGCTCAATCGACTCAGAATTCCAGTGAATGTGCCAAGGGTTGCGACCGCTTTTGCGACCGGATTGCTTCGATCAATCAAGCCGAAGCCAGTGTTTCAGGGATGCAGGCGACTTTGAGTTCCGCGTCCAGAGAACTCGGTTTGCCTGCCGTCAATACGACTCTCTCGGTCGGCTCTCAAGAGCGATTGTCCATTACGAATGGCACTTTCTGTGGGACGGTTGCCTTTGGGGACAAGACGCTGACAGCACAGGGGAAAAGCGATGTTTACATTGCCGCCATGAAGCCAGATGGAAGCTTTTCTTGGGTTTCTCAGATTAAGAGCGGGGCTGAAAGCTCGCTGGATAGTTACTCAGTTTCGCTTTTATCGGATGGATCGTCTCTGGTTACCGGCCTTTTAAGTGGAAGCGCTACCTTGGGTCAAATAACCATCGCATCTTCGGGGCAGAAGAGCGCATTCGTTGCCAAAATAAGGATGGATGGAAGTTTTGCTTGGGTCTCTCAGATGACCAGTGATCAGTGGGTTGAAATCAGTTCCATCTCCACTTTGGCAAACGGCTCTTCGCGAGTGACCGGTAGTTTTCTTGGAACCGCTGTTTTTGGATCCAAGGTATTGAGCTCTCAGGGAAGTGAAGGCGCGTTTATTGCCGAGCTGAATGCCGATGGAAGCGTGGCTTGGGTCAGCCCGATGAGAGCAAACGCGGATGGGTGGGCGCAAGGATCCATCGTATCGGCTCTCGCAGATGGCTCTGCTTTGGTGACGGGTACTTTTCAGGGAAGCGTTGCTTTTGGGGAAACGATTCTGAATTCTGTTGGAGAAAAAGATGCGTTTATCGCTAAAATTCAGGCAAATGGGACTTGGAGTTGGGTGACGCAGATGAGCGGGCAAGTTGAAAGTCCAACGGTGTCTGTTTTTGGAGACGGCTCCTCGGTGCTGGCCGGGTATTTTGTGGGCGATGCTTTATTGGGCAGTACCCGATTGACTGCTGCGGGAACGAGAGGGTTGGATGGCTTTGTCGCTAAAGTGGGAGCGGATGGAAGCTTTGTTTGGATCAGGCAGATGAGCGGTGCCGATTCTCTGTGGAGCCTTGCGGTGGTAGCGTTAAAAGATGGCTCTTCGGTGGTCTCGGGTAGTTTTTATGGAAAAACGATTTTGGGCGATATCACTCTGAATCATTCTGGGCATCAAGATGGTTTTATGGCTAAATTGAATGCTCAAGGAGACTTTCTATGGGCTCAAACGATGCCAAGCACCGAATGGATGGATGTTTACTCCCTCTCAACACTATCGGATGACTCCTTCCTGTTGACCGGTATTTTTAAACAGCAAGCTATCTTTGGAAACACCACGCTGACTTCAGCAGGAGGCCTTGATATCTTCATTGCGAAGTTAAGTTCAGCTGGCGCCTTTGTCTGGGTTCGCCAAGTGGGAGGAAGTGGAGATGATTACGGGAATTGGGTCTCTGGATCGGGCGAGCCAGGCAAGGGTTTAGATTGATGGTGTTGCCACTTTTCCAGCTTCTTCTGTGTGTATTCGGCTAAATCTTGTGGAGATTTGCCTTGTGAAAAATAGATCGACAGTGCGACAAGCACAATGTCTACGCATTCGCCAGCAATACCGTCTGCTCCCGCGGTTTTATGTTGCGTGCCGGAGGCGTTTTGGGCAATCAAGACTTCTTGGGCGAGTTCACCGGTTTCTTCTTGCAGTTTGACCATGCGTTGCAGAAGAGTTTTGGGCTCTTGAAGAGACAGCTTTTGGATGAGCTCATGGTTCATGGTTGAAACTCCCTATTAAAAAACCCAGCCTAGCCCAAGCTTGCGTTGGGGTAAAGATGGTTGAAGTATGGACGCGTTCACGCTACGCAGTCGCATGAGGCAGGAGAACTCTTATGACCCTTCGTACCGTTGAAAATACCTATGTCGAGATGACTCAAGTGGTTTTACCGGTGTTTACAAACGCAATCGGGACTGTATTTGGTGGCCAAATTGTCAGCTGGATCGATATTTGTGGAGCGGTATCGGCTGGGAGGCATGCACGGGCGCCCGTCGTGACAGCTTCGATCGATAGCGTTCACTTCATCGCTCCTGTGAAGCAAGGGCAAATTGTGATTTTAAAGTCGCAGGTGAATGCGGTTTTTAAAACCAGCCTGGAAGTGGGTGTGGTTGTGCTGGCAGAGAATCCTTTAACGGGAGAACGTTACAAAGCTTGTCGTGCTTACTGTACCTTCGTGGCACTGGCTGAGAATGGCAAGCCTATGAGATTACCGCTGATTGAGATCAAATCCGAAAAAGACAAAATCCGTGCGATGGAGGCTCTTACGAGGCGTCAAATGCGTTTAAGCGCTCGCAAAGATTTTAAACCTGCTCACGAATCAAGATGAGAGTTGCTCCGACTGCGAGCCATAGTACGATTCGTTCAAGCGTAAGCCGAGGGTATAGAGAGAGCAAGGCAATCCCGCTGCTGAGCCAAGAGGGCCATACAGCGAATAAGAGGAAGCACAAGAGTTTTGCTTGCCGAAGAGCGAAAAGATCCAGTGCATCGAAGGTCTCAACACCGGAGGCAGGGTGCGCAAAAGACTTTGCCAGCGATCCCAAGCTGAGCAGCCATAGAAATGCCAGTGCCCAAATCACAAGATTCTTCCAAAGCTATCGAAAACTTCGGCCGCTGTGTACGATTTTCCATTTCCAGAGCGTCTGAGGATATGGTTCAACCTTGTTTTATCTTTGGGGCTGATCTGAAGATTGGGATAGTTGAGGTTCATTCGAGATCGTACGATCAATCCGCTCATGTGATGAATCAGTAAAATGGTCTGATCGGGCTGTATGGCTTCAACAAAACCAATGTGGTTAAGTGACTTGGGCTGATTTCCGGTATGAAAGAAAATTAAATCACCGGGTTTGGGGTTTTTTGAAAAGATCTGCCCAGAGTCTTTGACGACTTTGTATATCGCCTTGGTTCCTTCTGCGTTGCCAAGAGGCCAACCCGCAGCATCATAGATCGCTCGAACGGTTCCGGAGCAATCTGCGCGATAGGTTTTTCCATTCCATTGGGCTGCTTTTTGACCGATCAAGCTTCTCGCGTAGGAGACAGCGTCGGTTGTGGGCGCTGCAGGAATTGCTTGGCGAATGTAGCGAATCGAAGGTCGGTTGTGAACGCAAGCAACAGGCCCCGAAAGAACCCAACACAAAAGACCTGCTTTGAGCAACAGAGCTTTGAACGCCGCGGACAGGCCCACCTTTCTGAGATCCGATTTGAGGATCCAATGGCCCTTGGGAACCGCATTTTTCATGGAAATGACTTTAGCATGCAAATGAAGATTGCGGTGTGACAGCGTTCGCTCGATCGAGATAAATGAGCCGCAGGATTTGTTTTTCAGTTCAAGGGTTCGAGTTAATGTTTGAAAATCTTCTTCCAGACTTCTCGGACTACTGAGTGCGTTCGGGGGAGCGTAGAGGCCTTTAAAGAGCAGGTCTTGCTGATTTTTTTCCAGCCAGATGGCGTCAGAGGTATGAACCAGCGCGCACACTCGATCCAGTCGAGATTTTTGTGTTTTGAGGAGCTTCACCGGCCGTTCTGGGATATTTTGTTGCTGATGCGCTCGACATCCCGATAATAAAGGGCAGTGATGGCAATCGGGATGAGTGGGTTTGCAAACTAAAGCGCCCAACTCCATCAAGCTTTCCTGCCAAAGCCGACAATCGGGAGCTTCTTGAGCCAGTTCCAGGCTCATTTGTTCGAAGTGCTTTTTTCCAGTTGAATCGCCCCAGGGCGTCTCGTCATTATACAGTCTTGAAAATACGCGAGCGATGTTGCCATCTACAACGGCCGAAGGCTGATTGTAAGCGAATGCGACAATGGCGCCAGCGGTGTAGGATCCAATACCCGGAAGCTGGCTTAATTCGCTTGCATGGGTGGGAAACAGACCCTGGTAACGACTCTCGATGATTTGAGCACAACGATGAAGATTTCGAGCACGAGAATAATAACCTAGGCCGGACCAAAGCGCGAGAACGTCGTCTTCATGCGCTTTTGCCAGATCTTGAACCGTTGGAAATCGTTCTGTAAAGCGTTTGTAGTAGTCCAATACCGTCGATACTTGGGTTTGTTGCAGCATGATCTCAGACAACCAGACTCGGTAGGGAGTCCGGTCGTGACGCCAGGGTAAGTCACGCTGATTTGCTTGAAACCAGGATACAAGCTTGTCAAAAAATATCATATGAGCTAATCAAAATCGCTATGGAATCACAAAACGCGCCCATTTGGAATGCCATCCATACGGCTGAGGTTACCCACACAGCGGAGCACGGACTTCACGTCAAGATGGGTGAAGTCGAGGCTTTCCTCCCGAAAGAAGAGCTTGAGCAGTTTCAAGGCATGCTGAGCAGTACCGTTCGGGTTTATCTTGAAAACCCCAAAAGGCCGTCCGTGTCTTTATTGAAAGCGGAAGAACTTTCGGAGATCGAGTGCATTGAAGCGGCGATGCAAAAGAACGAGCCTATTCAAGGCATGATCGTTGCTCCCATCAAAGGAGGCTTTAGCATTGCGCTTCTCGCAAAAAGCCGAGAGGAAGCGGAGAGAGGGGTTGGGCTTCGAGCTTTCTTGCCGTTCAGCCATGTCGGATTGGATCCGAAGATGCTTCCG
This sequence comes from Myxococcaceae bacterium, assembly GCA_016000045.1. NCBI lineage: Bacteria > Pseudomonadati > Myxococcota > Myxococcia > Myxococcales > Myxococcaceae > Myxococcaceae bacterium. The sequence continues at coordinate 113,505 of JAECQY010000001.1, forward strand.
GAGATGAACGACCGTGAGCCCTACTGGTTTAAAGTGAAGGACTTTAAGCCTACGGAAGGCAATATCATCGTGAGTCGACGTTCTCTTTTGCAGAAAGAAAGGCGTGAACACCAGAAAGCATTTTGGGAGAGCACGCAGGTTGGCGATGTGGTGAGTGGCACGGTGAAATCGCTGGTTGCGTACGGGGCTTTTGTCGAATTGGAAGGGGCCGATGCTTTGCTTCATGTGTCGGATATGTCCTATGAGCAGCATCCTACCCAGAAGGAGCGCGTGCAAGTAGGCCAAGAGCTCCAAGTCAAAGTGTTGGAAATTGATAAGAAAGCTAAAAAAATCAAAGTTGGCTTGAAACAACTGAAAAAAGATCCTTGGCAAGAAATCGAAGATGAATACAAGATCGGCATGGATGTCAGTGGAACGGTTGTGGCCCTTTCCGATTTCGGCGTGTTTTTGCATATTGCCGAAGGTCTTGAAGGTTTGGTTCATAGCAGCGAAATTTCTTGGCAGCGGGTGAAACACCCATCGTCTTGCTTCAAAATTGGAGACGAGGTTCGAGCTCGAATTTTGCGATTGGATCAAGAAGGTCATCGCATTTCTCTGTCCATCAAAGCTTTGTTAGAGAATCCGGTTGAAAAACTGGCTGAAAAATATCCAGTGAGTACGATTGTTAAAGCCAAAATCGTTGGCATTAAAGAATACGGCTTGTTTGTTCAGATTGACGAAGGTGTCACGGCGTTGGTTCACATCGGTGAGATTTCCTGGACACGTTCGGTAGAACACCCAAGTGAGCTCTTTAAAGAGGGCGATGAAGTCGATGTGGCAGTCTTGGGTTTTGACTCCAAGCGTCAACGTGTCTCCTGCTCCATCAAGCGTACGAAAGACGATCCGTGGATTTCCTGGAAATCTAAGTACGCGAAAGGTTCTCGCCACGAGGTAACCGTGAAGCGTGTGTCGCATGCAGGATTCGAGTGTGAATTGGAGCCCGAATTGGTGGCCTTTTGCTCCACGCGAGAAATGGGAGATACGCCGGTGAAACAAGGGCAAACCCTGCAGGTTGAAGTCATCGCTTGCGATCCGGTGCAGCACAAAGTGAGCATGAGCGTCAAGGCTCGCATTGAAAAAGAAGCGCGAGAAGATTACGATGCATACTTAAAGCGCAGCGAAGGACAAAGTTCAAAAGCAACCTTAGGCGATCTGTTCCGCAAGCTTTAAGCAATATGGATTCTCGGTGGCAAACAAGTAACCGTGCCTATTTTCTGTCGGCTGGGATCTTGAGACAGGTAATAGATTTTGGGTTGATTGGGCAAGCTTCAATGGGGTCCGATGCGGTGGCTTGACTTGATCTCAATGGCGTGAGCCTAAAAAAGTTTCTGCCAGGATTGAAAGATAGGTTTCAACAATCTCTGGAGCATACTCCATATTTTGCCGCGTTTTATGGAGTTTGGTGAAGTGATTTTATCTGGTGCGCTATTTCTGTCACTCTGCTTAAAGTTCTGCGATGACTCCGTCGGCTCCTTCCGACAGCCATTTTTTGGCGGTTTCGGTATCCGGAGCTGTCCAAAAAACGAGCGGGTAACCCTTCGGAGCTTTCGTCAGGGACGACCGATCGATGTGGAGAGCCTGTACCTCGATATCCCTCGGAACTTGGATGCTTTGTTCGGATTCAAACAGCAAGCCGATTGGCCATCCAGACCAAGGTTTCAACAAGGCTGGGTTAAAACTTGAGATCACGACTTCAATCCGGTGCTCGTGCCTTTTCAAAAGCAGCATGATGTTTTCTGCGAGAATTTCAGGATTCCAAGGTTTGCAATCCTTGAGCTCTAGATTAACGATGCCATTTTGCGGCATGGTTTCGAGGGCTTCTTCTAGGGTGGGAACGCCTAAAACTCGAAGTTGATCGGCCGAATGTTCCCAAACAAAGCCAGTGCCTGCGGTGGTTCGGTCGAGTGTTTCATCGTGCAAAATCACTGGGATGCGGTCTTTGCTTAAAAACACGTCGCATTCAAAGCCATCGGCACCTAATTCGAAAGCTTTTTGAAAAGCTAAAATTGTATTTTCAGGAGCCTGTTGTCGTGCGCCACGATGCGCCAGGATGAAAGGTTTTCGAGGCCAAGTGTACATAACGCAGTATGGGTATCCTTTGAGGGCACGCTTGTTCGCAGGCATGGCAGTTTGTGCAAGAAGCCATTTCACGAAGCGCGCGCTCGGGTTTGAGCAGAGATCGCATGGGACTCAGATTCTCCGGACAAGCGAAATCGCATTGTCCACAAGTTGTGCAACGACCGGGCTCATGAGCTATGGCTCGGAGCTCTTGGGTGCACGGTAAAAAAGACTCGGAGAAATAGTTTCGTTTGAATTGCTCTATCCCAGGAGTCCTGTCGCTCCAGGGCCAAAATTTTCGAGCATAATGGACGAAGCCGACGGAGGCTAAAAAAAGTTGGGCATAGATCCATTTGAAATGGCGGAACTTCACGATTCTGTTCTAGCATGTTCAGTTGAATTTCTCAATCGAGCGTCCGATTGAAAGTGTTCTCAAGAAGCCGTAGCTACGCAAGCATTTACAATGCTAAAAAGGGAGCGTAAGAATGCAAAAAGTAGGTTTTTGAATGACCTCGTCAATGAGAGGAGAGTGTTTATTTATATGAATCAAGTCTTCGTTTCTATTTTCTTTATTTTTGCTCTATCCCCCAACTTGTTTTCCTGGAATTTGCTGGGGCATCGCCCCGCTTGGTTGCAAGATGCTTGGTCCGAGGTGGCTCGAATAGGCCAACAGATCCAAGACAGTATTCGAGAGGTGAAACCCCTTTCGCTGGGTTCGGCTTGGGCGCCACTGACTCGCGTCGGCGGTGACTACATCGCGCAGATGACCCAGCGGCATAGGCGCATCCAAGAACTCCGGCAAAAGATCCATAGGCTGCGCCAAATAGACAAGGCTTCGGAAGCTTCGGCCGCGGAAGAAGAGCTCTTGCGGTTGATCGAACTGGGGGATTTACCCGAGAGGCATTCGAAGGCAGGAGCTCTGAAGATTGGGCTGGAGCTTCTGGATGCAGTACCCGGCGAGTTATCTCTGCCTGCCTCTAAAGCCAAGGATTCGGTACCGGGGCTACGCTTGGTTCCCGGTGCTGGTGGCCCGCCGCCTCAACCGAACCCTTTGCCGGCAGACGTGCGTAACGACTTACCCGATCCTGGGATCCCTTGGGGGATCAGTGGACGCGTTTTCAGAAACAAGACGCTTATAAATTCTACGATAGCGCTGCTGAGTCTTAAGTGTCAGCTTTTACAGCTTGAGTATCAGCTTTCACACCAAGCACTCCATAAACAGGAGATGGGCTCGTCAATGTGTCAAGCATTGGTAAGAACTTCGAGCGCGTCAGGGCGGGTCTCTGCTCAGGCCTCGCAGGCCGTTGCTCCTGTCGCTTCGCCGGGTAGGTGCTCGGCGCAGATGATACAATGGGGTCAGTCTAGCGGAGTTCACGAGTGGGATAGATCCACGCTCGGACGCAAAAGAATTTTGAGTAAGAAGCCGAAGCGATCGAACCATAGGCTGGACAAGTGGTATACCTCTCGGATTCCGGGCAGACTATCTGCTCTGGAATTGGAATCCAAACGTCCAGAGAAAGAAATGAATTTCACAGATGCCCACGCTGATATGAATCAAGTATTCGCAAGAACTTCGAGCGCGTCAGGACGCATCTCTGCTCAGGCCTCGCAGGCTACTGCTCCTAGCGATGCCTCTACTCAAAGCATATTGTCACCCAATATCGTCTATACGGAGGCGATGCGTTCAGATCCGTTTAGGCAACTTGGCGATTGGTATAAAGGCCCACGCGATGCCCAAGACGTAGCTGCTTTGGAATGGGAATCCAAACGTTCAGAGGAAAAAATGAGCTGGACGAATGCCTGCGACTACGCAGCGGATCGTTCGTCGGAAGGGTGGCGCTTGCCAACGATTTGGGAATTAGAAGTGCTGTTTAAGAAACGCGGAGGAGATCTCGGTGAAGGGTGCCACTGGTCTAGCACAGGGGTTTTTGGAACCCCCAGTTTCTGGGCCCTCAGTGCCGATGGTAAGGTAGACGAGGAGTGCAACAACCCTGGCGATATCTGCGACGATTATCTTACTACTGATAATTTTGTTCTTTGTGTACGATCTCTTCCTACCAGTAGACCGCCTGCTAGTCAATGAATCTCGGGGTCTGAATTAAGTCCTGAGAAGCGTTGCCTTCTCAGGTACTCGTAGGCGAAAGTGTTTGGATATGGGTTGAAAGATTGCTCGACACGTCAGAGAGTGTGCAGGCATGCCGTGCATGCCCAACCCTGAGGGAGTAAAGTTTATTAAAGTAATTTGAAATTCCATCTTTAACAGCTTGTCTAAAAGCCATTTTATATTCACGAGGATTGTTGTTGAACCAGAACAAAGCATTTACAGTGCTAAAAAGAGAGCGTAGGAATCCAGAAAGTAGGTTTTTGCCTAGCTTATCCATGCTGAAGAGAGTACTCGTTTTATGAATTTCGTTTTCGCTTTTATTTTTCTTATTTTTGCTTGGTCTCCAACTATATTGGCTTGGAACTTGCTTGGGTATCGCCCCGCTTGGTTGCAAGATGCTTGGTCTGAGGTGGCTCGAATGGGCCAACAGATCCGAGACAGTGTTCGAGAGGTGAAACCTCTTTCACTCGGCTCGGCTTGGGTGCCACTGACTCGCATCGGCGACGACTACATCGCGCAAATGATCCAACGAGATCAGCGCATCCAAGAACTCCGGCAAAAGATCCACAGACTGCGTCAAATAGACAAGGCTTCGGAAGCTTCGGCTGCGGAAGAAGAGCTCTTACGATTGATCGAGCTGGGGGCTTTGCCTGAGAAGCGTTCGAAAGCAGGAGCTCTGAAGATTGGGTTGGAACTTAAAGATACAACACCGGGCGAGTTATCTCTGCCTGCCTCTAAAGCCAAGGATTCGGTGCCGGGGCTACGCTTGGTTCCCGGTACTGGCGGCCCGCCGCCTCAACCGAACCCTTTACCGGCAGACGTGCGTAACGACTTACCCGATCCTGGGATCCCTTGGGGGATCAGTGGACGCGTTTTCAGAAACAAGACGCTGGTTCCAAACGGTACCTATTTCAAAGCGGAAATACTCCCAACCGATCCAGAATGGCGTTTTATTTGGCGTTGCTTTTACCACGACAAGCCGACCAAATGGGGCCTTTCGCGGGTCTATTGTGTTCATGACCGAGACCAAACAAACGTTTTTGAAGCAAATATCGCTCTGCTGGAGAAAGACGCCACCGCTTTTAAGCCAACTTGGGATGTGGAGCCTCGGGCAGATCAGCGCGCGGTTGCGATCGAGCGTTGGAAACAAGCTGTAGCACCCTTTTCGCCTTTTCACACAGTGGAAAGTGATGGGCGACCTAGAACCTTTAAAAATACCAAAGTTTTACCCCTTTGGCATGGCAGTGACTCACAGAAGTGTCATGGAATCGCGAATAGTGGGTTTAAGTTTTCTGGAAAGCTTGCTCTCGAGGGTCAAGCGTCATTCGACACGGATGATGGATACTTTGGTAGTGGGATCTATTTTACGAATAGCGCTCGTTATGCCGGAGATATTTATAGTAGAGGCGATTTGATGATGGCTTGGGTGTCTATGACGGAACCCTTTCCCATCGTCGGAGATCCCTCCCAGTTAGACATGGCACTTTTGTCGTGTGAAGGAGCCTATAAGCATTACAATGCGCATTACATTCCGGTGTTCCCAATGGAGGATAATTTTGATTGTGCCGAATATTATCCTTGTCTGGCGGGTCAAATGCCTGTTTGCGATGAGCTGGTGATTTTTCAACGATCTCAAGCTTTGCCGCGTTATTGGATAGAGCTTCAGGTAGAGCATCCTGCGATGGCGCGCCCGAGCCAAGCGCCAGCCTTTGTGGAAGATTTGATCCCGGTCTTGATGCAAGTCTTGCAGCAGCAAGAAGTGGATGCAGATAAGAGGCTTCGCAATGTGCTAAATAGGCACCTTGAGCGGCTCTTGAAGCAAGCGCGCGATGATGACTTGGAAGAGGATCAGTTGGAGATGCACGGGCAGCTCGCTCAGCTGTTTAATGCACAAGATAAGATGGATAAGTCTGTGCGTCAGGCCTTGATAGGAGCTTCGAGTTCGCTGGCAGGCGTTCCTGTGCAGGCTTCACAGGTGGCCGCTAGTGTAACCCGTGCCCATGCGTCAGTGGGCTTCTTCTCCCAGCTTCTAAAGGGAGCTGTTAGCTTCATTTCTGTCCAGAATTCTCTAATCCGCACCCAAGCGATGCGATCGGATCCGTTTAAGAAAGTTTCTGATTGGTATCAAGGCCCGCGCGATGCCCAAGAGGTGCCTGTTCTGGAATGGGAACGCACACCTTGCCGTGAGATAACTCTTAGAGAGGCCCAGGTTTACGCAACGCGCTCTTCGTCGGCAGAGTGGCGATTACCCACGGTTTGGGAATTAGAAGCGTTGTATCAGCAACGTGATGTCTTAGGAGTGCTTTATCAGCAAGGAGTGGATCACGAACAAGAGTGGTATTGGTCCAGCACAGAAATCTCTGGCTATCCAGAGCGCTCGTGGGTTATCAATTTGGATAGTGGGCGGGTCGCTTACGGTACTGTCAGCGCTGCTAACTCTCTTCGTTGCGTGCGTTTAAGGATGGAAACTGATGATTGATTGAGCCAGTTGTCGAGCAGGCTCGATTAAGTCTGCGTGCTGGACCAAGTCGCAGTGATGGAAAATAGGAAGACCGGATTGCCGTGTACCCAAAAAGTCACCGGGACCCCGAATCTTCAAGTCTTCGGCTGCGATTTCGAAGCCATCTTGGCTTTTTTCCAGGATGGCCAGCCTTCGATAAGTCTCTTCGCTGGGAAAGAGTTGAGGGGTTAGCAAGAAGCAAGTGCTTTTGCGCTCTCCGCGCCCTACTCTGCCCCGTAATTGGTGCAGCTGAGAAAGGCCAAATCGTTCCGGGTGAACGATCATCATGCAGGTGGCATTGGGGACATTCACCCCGACTTCAATGACGGTGGTGGAAACCAGTAAATCCGCTTGAGCACTCGCGAATCGATGCATGGCGGATTCCTTCTCCGCGCCCGTCATACGGCCATGAATCAAAGCGACTCGATCACTTCCAAAGCGCCCTGCCAGTTCAGCGAAAGCCTGCTCTGCGTTTAGAAGATCCATTTTTTCGGATTCTTCAACGAGCGGATAAATGATGTAGGCCTGCTCTTGGTTTCGAAGGCATTTGTCTGCCAACATCAGAACATTTTTTTGCGGATCGCCTTGCAGTAAATGCGTTGAAACCGGGGTTCTTCCCGGCGGAAGTTCATCCAATACCGACAGCGCAAAATCTCCGTAGGCCGTTAGAGCGAGGCTTCGAGGGATTGGGGTTGCGGTCATGGCGAGCACGTGCGGGACAAAGGAGCCTTTTCGACCTTTGTTGCGTAACTCGCTTCGTTGGTGGACCCCAAAGCGGTGCTGCTCGTCAACGATGCAGAGTCCTAGATTTTTAAACACAACGTCTTCTGAAATCAGAGCGTGGGTTCCGATGAGAATATCGATGTTTCCTGATTGAAGCGATTTGAGCATTTCTCGGCGAGCCGGCACGCTCAAGCTGCCCATAAGCTTACCCACTCGTTCGCTGCCAAATAGTTGAGAGAATACGTGAAAATGTTGTTCGGCCAAAATCTCGGTAGGAGCCATCATGGCGGTCTGGTAGCCATTTTTTTGAAACAGTTTGGCGGCACAGGCTGCGACGGCTGTTTTGCCGGATCCTACATCTCCTTGGAGCAAGCGAAGCATGGGGTAAGACTGGCTTGTATCGTCGCTGATTTCTTGAATGACGCGAATCTGGGCGTGAGTAGGAGCAAAGGGCAAGAGGCCCTGAAATAGCTCCCGAGCCGATTCGCGTGGCAAAATCGGAGATTGCAGCTTCAGCTGTATTTGTCGGTGTTTCAACAAACGGCATTGGAAGTGGTACAATTCTTCAAAAGCCATGCGGCGAAAAGCAGGATGCTGGCCTGGGTCTGCGATTGCCTCGACGGGTTGGTGAATGGTTTGATAGCTTTCCAGCAAGGGCAAAAGTTTGAGCTCTTGAAGCTTTTCGATCGGCCAATCCGGTGCAGAAGCTTTTTGGACTTGCTCCAGCGCAGCTTCGATAAATTTGGTCAAATCATGGGAACTGAGCCCCTTGAGTTCCGGGTAGATCGCGCAAACTCCGTGAAAGGGTTCGGGCTTGTTGCCCAAGGCGACTTTGGGGTGGACCATTTGCATCATCGCGTTAAACGCCGTGACTTCTCCGGTGACAGTCAGCTGAGTTCCAGGCTTCGCTTTGAGGAGATAAGCGACGGGTTTTAGCTGGAAAAATACGAGCTTTAAAAAACCGGTTCCATCTTTTAAGATCATTTCCAATCGTTGGTGCTTGAAAGAACCAAGTGTCTGCAAGCGCAGAATCGTTCCAACGACCCTAGCTTGCATACCGGACTTTAAGTCTCGAATCGGAAGTTGCACACGATTTTGGTAGCCTTTGGGAAGGATGCTCAAAAGGTCCTTGATCTTTGAAATGCCAAGGGCCTCCAATGCGCGTTGTTTCGCAGGACCTACACCGGGCAAGGTCTGGATGGGTTCGTCATAAGGAGAGGCGCTCATGGAAGCCAATGGTGAAAGAGGACCCAAACCACCATCGCCAAAGTGACAAGGCCAGCGAGCAGCAAAACCCAGCCCTGCCTTTTCGAGTTTGAAGCCTCTTGGCTTCGATCTTGAGAAAGAAGACCTTGTTTCTCGGCTTCTTGCTTGACCTCTTCGACGATAAATTCGGCGGTAATTTCTTCGGTTGGATCCATCAAGATATTATATCAAAATTTCGACAATTTCACACTCTTTGATACCCTTGGGGGTTTGGATTTCAATTTGATCTCCAACGGATCGTCCGACCAAGGCTCTTGCGATGGGAGAGGTAATGTTGATCTTTCCTTGTTTTAAGTCGGCTTCGTCCTCGCCAACCAGTGTCCAACGCTGTTGTTCGCCCGAGTCAGCATCGCAGATGACAACCGTGACCCCAAAGAGGACCTTCGAGCCATCGTGACGACTTAAATCAATAATCTGCGCACCCGCCAGTTTGGCCTCAATTTCACGAATACGACCTTCTACCAAGGACTGTTTCTCTCGAGCAGCGTCGTATTCCGCGTTTTCAGAAAGATCTCCGTGGGCTCTGGCTTCTGCAATGTCTTGGATGACTTTGGGGCGGACTTCAATTTTTAAGCGTCGAAGCTCTTCGGTAAGAGAGTCAAAACCGCTCTGGGTCATGGGGTAACTCATGGGGCCTCCAAAACCGTCAATCGAATCCGGTCACTCGGTAAGCGATTGACAATTTTATGGGTTAAAAAATTAAGCGTTGCGAGTGGAAGCTCTCCTGTTTTAAAAGCAGGATGCCGGACGAATACTTGCACCGAAGGTTTGGAATCCGACAATTCAAGATTGGCTTCGACGAAGGCTTCGGCTTTCGCGTTTTGAAAGATGGACTCAACAACGGCTTTTGCTTGCGCACATTTATCTTCTGGAGTGCTGGTCAGCGTGAATTCCACGCGATCATCATCGTCCAATTCAAACAGCCGTCGAAGCCTCTTGTCACCATTGGGGTTTGGAGCGGCTTCGCTGGATTCAGCGGGTTTTTGAGGATCCGGTATGAGGTGCGCTAGGCCTGCCACAACCGGATTCACACCGCCGACAATATAACGGCCCATGCGAACCCAAGGGGCTTGCTCGCTCTTTTTGCGGTACGTTAAACCGCTCAATTGATGCGTTGGAGCTAAATCAACCGAGTTTCCCAGCTGATCATGAAGAACATCAAAATCTTTGGGATTCTCACGTTGATTTCCGATGTCTTCATTGGGAAATGTCATTTCCTTTTGAGGACGTCGATTTCCGACCGAATCGCTTGGGTTCAAACCATAATAATGTTTCATGTCAGGGACTCCGATCGCCTCCGGACATACACCTGCTGAGCAATGGTGAGCAGGTTGTTCACCAGCATGTAGAGAGACAGACCTGCCGGCAGATTTAACATAACAAACGTTAAAAACAAGGGCATAAACCAGAGCACGTATTTCATCTGAGGCTGAGATTCATCGATCTGCGGGGGAATAACCAGTTGGCTGATCAGCATGGAAACACCCATCAATACGGGAAAGGCGTAGTAGGGATCCGGCTTCGTGAGATCGAGAATCCAGCCATAGAAAGGTTGCTCGTAAAGTTCGACCGAGTTTCCCAGCATTTGGTAGAGGGCGAACCAGACGGGCATTTGAATGAGCATGGGCAGGCAACCTGCCATCGGATTGATCCCTTTTTCCCGATAAAATTCCATCTGCTTTTGCCCTAGCATGGCTTTGTCATGGCTGTATTTTTTCTGAATCTCTTTAAGTTGTGGAGCGATCTTCTTCATTTCTTGCTGAGACGCGAAAGATTTTTGAGTCAACGGAAACGTGAGCAGCTTAATAAAAATCGTGAGAAGAATAATGGCAATGCCGAAGTTTTTAACCCATTGATCGATCCAGATGAGCAACCACAAAAGAGGGCGGCTCAGCACTCCAAACCAACCATAGTCGATGTTCTCTTCCAGGCCATACCCTGTGTTTTGCAGCAAGCCTATTTGCTTGGGGCCTAGGTAAGAAGAGAAAGCAAAAGTTTGGGTGGCTCCTGCAGACAGGCTAAAAGATTTGGCTTCGAGTCGAATGCCGAATTGATCGCTTCCGTCCACGTGTTGAAACGCTGTCTTGGCCCCTTGAAATAGGCTGGGTGTTTCTGGAGCCAGAGACATCAGAAAGTAACGTCGATCGAATCCAACGTATCTGGGGCTTGCTTGGGCGTGTTCTGGTTTTTCTTGCAAGTCTTTTTGCCCGAATCGATGATGCTTGTTGTTGACATTCCAAGTGACCGCCAACTGATCCGACTCATGGCCGGCTAATTCGGAAGTATTCATCTCCAAATCGATGGATAGGTGTCGCGTTGCCAAGCCAAGATTTTTAAAAGACACTTCGTGAGCCACAACAAAAGGTCGTTCTGTGAGCTGGTAGCGGTGCTCCACCTGAATCCGATCTTGGGTTTGTTGGACGAATGTGACGCTATCGCTTGTTGCAGCAACGGTTTGAAAGCGGCTCTTGGGGGAGAGAGCGAGCTCTGAGTCGCGTGAAACCACAGAGAAATTGGGACTAAAGGCAATGGGTTTCTCATAGCCTAGCAGATTCAACTGTTCGAGTTTGGCCCCTTCGCTGCTCAGCCTTGCTGTATAGCCTCCCCGAATGGAAGCCTCGGGTTCCAACCTCTTCGTGAGAACCGTTTCAGTGATAGGTATGTTCAAAGTTTCAAGAGGCAAAATAGCTTTGGGTTTGACCGGAACCAGAGGAGCCATTGGAGTCGAAGTCTCCGATTCGGCTAAAGATACCGGTTTGGAGCGCGGTCCGAAGAAGGCGTTGTAGCCCATCAGCAGGGCAGTCATTAAAAACACCGCCAAAAAGAGGCGTTTTAGATCAGGTGAATCGGGATTCATGCGCGCCAAATTGCCTGAAAGAATCTGATTTGACAAGGGACGGGGCGCTCAGGCCAGCCATCCCTGTCTCAATAGACCTCTTCTGGCACTTTGTATGTTGTGTATTAAGGCCGAATGATCCCCTAATGCGTTTAGAGCTTTGCGTTAGCCGCCGAGATCGTGCGCGGTTCAGCCCAAGAGAGGGAAAAGGCTTGCCAAAGTTAAACGAGTGTGTAGATAAAATCGTCAAAATCAGTAGGCGAAGACTGGTAGCAGAAATGTGTCCGGGTTCAAGACATTTGAGACTGGACAGGGCTCACTTGGATGCCTAAACCCTCTAGAAAATGTACGGTACAAACCGCATTGAAGTGTTTAATGATTGGACCCACTGACATAGGAAGAGACCTTTGATCTTTCTTTAGTCGAATCGCATCGAATGCGATTTGGTTCTAAAGATTGCTGCAACATATTTTTGTCGATACAGGTTGCATCGGATCACAACATCGAGATCACGTTGTATTGACGGCTCTACAGGGAAAGTCTAAGAATTAAGGAAAGTAGGTTTTTGAATAGCCTCGTCAATGAGAGGAGAGTGTTTATTTATATGAATCAAATCTTCGTTTCTATTTTCTTTGTTTTTGCCCTATCCCCCAATTTGTTCGCCTGGAATTTGCTGGGGCATCGTCCTGCTTGGTTGCAAGATGCCTATTCGGAAGTGGCTCGCATGGGCCGGCAAATTCGAGACAGCGTTCGAGAGGTGAAGCCCCTTTCACTCGGTTCGGCTTGGGTGCCGCTCACGCGTATCGGTGACGACTACATCGCGCAAATGATCCAGCGGGATCAGCGCATGAAAGAACTTCGACAAAAAATGCACAGACTGCGCCAAATAGACAAGGCTTCGGAAGCTTCGGCCGCGGAAGAAGAGCTCTTGCGGTTGATCGAACTGGGGGATTTACCCGAGAGGCATTCGAAGGCAGGAGCTCTGAAGATTGGGCTGGAGCTTCTGGATGCAGTACCCGGCGAGTTATCTCTGCCTGCCTCTAAAGCCAAGGATTCGGTACCGGGGCTACGCTTGGTTCCCGCCGGTGGCCCACCGCCTCAACCCAACCCTTTGCCGATCAACGTGCGTCATCACCTACCCGATCCGGGGATTCCTTGGGAGATGAGTGAACGCGTTTTCAAGAACAAGACGCTGGTTCCAAACGCCACCTACACCAAGGCGGAAGTCCTGCCAAGCGACCCGGAATGGGATTTCGTTTGGCGCTATTTTTACCACGATAAGCCGACCAAATGGGGCCTTTCGCGGGTGTATTGTGTTCACGATCGAGACCAGACAAACGCTTTTGAGTCGAATATCGCTCGGCTTGAGAAAGACGCCATCGCTTTTAAACCAACTTGGGATACGGAGCCTCGGGCAGATCAGCGCGCGATTGCGATTGAACGCTGGAGGCAAGCCGTTGCAGCTTTTTCGCCTTTCCAGATCAAAGAAAACGATGGACGGCGTAGAACCTTTCAGAACACCAAAATTTTGCCTCTTTGGCATGGTAGCAGCCAGGGGAAGTGTCATGGGATCGCGAATAATGGATTTGCGTTTTTTGGAAAGTCCGCTCTCCAGAGCCCAGCATCTGGCAGTACGGATGATGGGTACTTTGGTAGCGGAATCTATTTTACGAACAGCGCTCGTTATGCCGGAGATAGTTATAGCGGGGGTCATCTGATGATGGCTTGGGTGTCTATGACGGAACCCTTTCCGGTCGTGGGAGATTCTTCTCAATCAGACATGGCACTTTTGAGGGGTGAAACAGCCTATAAGCATTACAATGCGCATTACATTCCGGTAGTTCCGACAGATGATAGTTTTGATTGTTCTGTGTATTACCCTTGTCTAGTAGGTCAAGCGCCTGTTTGCGATGAGTTGGTGATTTTCCAACGCTCTCAAGCCTTGCCTCGTTTTTGGGTGGAATTGCGATGGGAAAATCCTCTGACGATAGGTCCAAGCCAAATGCCAGCGTTTGCAGGGGATCTGATTCCGGTTCTGATGCGTGCCTTGGAGCACGCGGATGCGCATCAGAGACTTCGTCGTGTGTTAAACCAACATCTTGAGCGGTTTTTACAGCAAGCGCGCGATAATGAGGAAATGCGCCAGCAATTTGCTCAGCTATTCAATGGACGAGGGGAGATGGATTTGTCTGTGTACCGAGCATTGACAGGATTGGTTTTCACGCAGGCGATGCGATCGGATCCGTTCAAACGAGTTGATGATTGGTATAAAGGCCAACGGGATGCTCAGGATGTCCCTGCTTTGGAATGGGACGGTAGGAGTCCTAGGCCAATGACTTTTGAAGAGGCTAAAGCTTATGTAGCGAGTCGTTCATCAGGGGGATGGAGATTGCCAACGATTTGGGAATTAGAGACGCTGTATCAGCAACGTTCTGTGTTGGGAGAAAAAGATGACCGTTGGTATTGGTCCGGCACTCCCATCGACGGTAAGCCTGGTTGCGTTTGGGTGGTCGGTTTCGGTGATGGCGTCGTCGTCATCGGCGGTATGAGCTCTCCTTACTATATCCGTTGCGTGCGCTGAGGACAGGATGTTGACGCTTTGACTTTTGGTCTTTTAGACTTTTTTCTTGCGCGACCGAAGGTCCGCGCACCAGGCGAAGCCTGGTAACAGGAATGTTGGGCAAGCAGATGGTTGTGTTGCAACAACGGTGAGTGCGTCTTTGCGATTGCTTATCCAGATGCTTACCGGGCCCTTAAACTTTGAACGCAGCCAGGAAACGTTCTTCCGGTTCGGCTGTTACAACACGACGGCTCCCTCCTTCTGGAAGGGGAAAAGCGATTTGATGGGCGTGAAGAGCGATTGCGTTCGGGTGGTATAAACGTTTGGAGCCATAAAGTTGATCGCCTAAGATGGGAAATCCCAAATGACTGAGGTGCACTCGAATCTGATGCATGCGTCCGGTTTCAGGGTTTGCTTCCACCAGCGTCAGCCCTTCGTGTTTCTCCAAGACTTTGATTCGAGTGAGAGCGCGCTCACCATCTTCCGAGACAATTTGGTGAGCAAGGCTTTTTCGGCTTTTGGGAGTGTCGATTCGCTTGAGGCGAGCGTCGATATTCAGCTGCTTCCAAGGAGGAGTGCCTTCAATGATGGCGAGATACCGTTTATCAACCAAATGCTTTCGAAAAGCATTGGAGAGTGCTTGTTGCCCATAAGTATCTTTTGCCAAGATGCAACAACCGGTGGTGACCCGGTCCAGGCGATGGACTGGCTTAACGCCTTTGCCAAACCGTTCTTGCATGAGATCCAGCAAGGTAGGCTTTGGAGCACCGCGGCCTGTGACAACGACTTGATTGCTCGACTTATAAACGACCCAGTGATGTTTTCCTTGGTCCAAAATTGAAATTGCGCTAAAGCTCATAGGGTTGTGAAGAAACTCCATTTTTGAGAACCCCTGCCCAATTGTCAATCCCGGTACATTGTTCGCCGGGGACGATGGTCAATTCGATGAAATTGGGATATCGTAAGGTGGGCTTGCCGTTTTTGTGCGTCATGACCTGGAGGAGATAACGATGAAATTATTAGGTTTATTGGCTATTTGCGTTCTTTCAGCCTGTTCGTCCACCCCCAAGAACGGTTCTTGCAAGATAGATTCGGACTGTAAAGACGCTGTTTGTGTCTTTGGAAAATGCCAAGAATGCGCTGTTAACGCGGATTGCTTGGCTGGGAAGTCGTGTTCGGAGAATCGCTGTGTGGATTCCAGTTTAGGGGATGCTGCAAACAAATCGCAGAGCCTAATACAGACTCCTGACGAACTTTCGCAGTGCTTTCAAAGCGGAACGATTTATTTTGGTTTTGATCAATACGATGTCAAGCTTGAAGATAGCGATCGGTTAACCGATATGGCCGCTTGCCTGCGAGCAGATTTGGATAGCCGAATTACGATTGCAGGCAATACAGACGATCGAGGTACCGTGGAATACAACCTCGCTTTGGGGGAGAAGCGTGCCAAATCGGTGTCTCAATACTTGCAAAACTCTGGAATTAGTGATTCTAGAATACATGTGGTGTCTTATGGAAAAGAGAAACCGGTTGATCCGGCAAACAACGAAGAAGCTTGGGCGCGAAATCGTCGGGCTGACATTACTCTCGATACTCGCGATTAGCGAGACGGGTTGTTTTGTCCCTCGAGCAGAAGGCGATCAAATGCGGTTGGATATTGACCGATTGCGGCGTGAGCTGGTCAATACTCAACGCGAAGATGGCGATCGGATTCTGCTGCTGGAGAATCGCGTTAAAAAATTGGAATCCGGTGTGTTCAAAAGCTCGGCAGACCAAAGCCTCGAGCGAGAGAAGCTTGTGTCTGAAGTCGAGCAACTAAAAACACAGTTGGAGGAAATTCAGTCGAAGCCTTTGGTTGAGAAAGCACCTGAGTTGAACACGGATGCTTCCAAGCATCTGAGCAAATCCGATCAACTGGCCCTGATTCAACAAGCCTACTTAGACAAACGGTACGAAAAAGCCATCTTGGAGAGCGATGTCTTTTTGAGTCGGTTTTCCGGAGATAAGCCCTTGGCTGCGCAAGTTCTTTTTTGGCGTGGCGATGCCTACTTCGAGCTGGGTGAATATAAAAAAGCAATTCTTTCTTTCCAAGAATTTTTGACAAAGTATCCGAGCTTCAACAAGGCTTCAGAGGTTCTTTACAAAGTCGGTCTTTCTCTAGAGGCCTTGAAGTATCCCAAAGATGCCAAGGTATTCTTTGAAGAGATTCTTTCGAAACACCCCAAGAGTTCGTTTGCAGCCAAAGCTTCTCAGCGTTTAAAGAAGAAGTGAGTTCGTTCTTTGATGCGTTGGTGCATGGCCTTGCCTTGCCCAGCGAAATCTTGCGAGCTGGCGAACTCTCTCCACGGCTTCGCGCCTTGCTGGGCTCCTTGGTTGATTGGGAGTCTGTGCCTTCTCCTGCCATGGATTTTTTAAAGGCTTACCGTTCTCTGTCCGAGCAAACGATTTCTGAGCATCAGATTTTAATCCAGAATCGAGTGGACTTGAGTGAACTCGAGCTTAGCTATCTGTTTCGGATGGCAGAGTTTGGGGTTCCTGTTCATGTAGAGCTTCCAGTAGATGCATCCAATCAAGGCTTCAATTTGGCCGTTAATAGCTTGGCGACTCAAATAGAGCGGCGTCATGATTTGAAGAATATCCGTGTCTCCTTTAAGCCATTTGAAAAACCCAATCGACACTATTTCTACGAAGCAGCAGACTTGGTTCAAGAAGCCAGATGGGCTGCTCAAGTCGTTGCGGGGTTTGGGCCGGAGAAACGAGTAGCGGTAGCGATGCGAGTCGTAGACAGCAGGGCTTTGGTTTTCCAAGACGCCTTGAAAGCGCACGGAGTTTCTCAAACCATTTGGGAGTTTCCAAAGCTATTGGGGAAAAAATTTGACCACGTGGTGATCGTCGATGCGGCTCACGGGCGTTTAACGCTTTCTCGAGAGCCGGATTGGCCGTTAACCGATTCAGAATGCTTTGAAATCAACTGTTTGATGAAGCGCACGGTATTGCGGCGTTTTGAAGCAGATCCGCTCGAGCCAAGCTTGTTTGCTCCGCGGCAAGCTCTCGAACCGTTGTGGTTTTTAGGCTCCATTGCGGCCGCTTGCGATTCCGTGATCATCACGAGCTCCAAACAAGACCAGAACAGTCAAGCTCAGATGAGTAGTGAATTGATTCGTTTGGTGGATTTGGGCAAACCCATGGAGCGTTCCGCACTTGTTTTGAGAAAAAGCGCACAAGAACGACGCTTTGAGCAGTCTAAATCAAAGAATCTACCCAAGCTTCCATCTCGACCACTCGGTCTGCAGATTGACCCGAATCTGCTTCGTCAGCATCTGCCGGATGCGTTGGGGCAGAACCCGGCTCGGCCCATGAGTGCCACGCTCATCGAAGCCATGGCTCGATGTCATTTTCAGGCTTTTACGGAGCGTATGCTGCAGATCGATTTCAAACCCGATCAAGGGCAGGATTTGGATGCGCGTCTTATTGGGAGAGCGGCACACCTTGCCCTGGAACGTTATTATCGAGATGGGCGAAATATGGGGGAGACTTTGCGTGAGCTCAACCCGGAAGGAGTGCATGCTGGTATCTGGGAAGCAACGATTCTATGGCTTGAGAACGCTCTCAATCGGCTCATTAACCAGGCTCGCCAGGATCCACCGCTGGAAGGAGCTAAACCCGTTGCTTTCGAGCAAAAGCTTGGCCCCATGAACTTGTCGATGGGAGACGAGCAAATCTACATTGGTGGAGTTGCCGATCGCGTGGACGCTGCCCCTGGTGTCCAGGCTGTCATTGATTATAAGCTCTCCAATCTTGCGACGCTTCGTCAAAAAATGGCAGCTAAGGAAGTCTTGAAAACGCATTTTCAAATCCCCATCTACTTGCGATTGCTATCGAAATCAGGATCGAATGAGCGCTATGTGGGGTACCCGCTTTCGATCCGAGATGGGGCTCCTGGTCCTATTGTAGAGATGACGGAGCGCTTAGAAGAAATTGATCAAGCAATTCGTGAATTGGTGGAGCCTGTGCTGAAAGGCTTTATTGCTCAGGATCTGGGTCTGCATTGCGATACCTGTTCCCTGCGACGTGTGTGTCGGGTTGCCTAGTGAGTGACGTGTAACGCTCCATTGCATTTGTTAAAGGTGAGATCTAGGTTGGTTTTGAGTATTTTGACTAACACAAAACCGTGCCTAGCCATTGGACTTGGGCTGGGAACCTGCAGGAGGGGCTGCAAACCTCATGGAGAAAAGAGGATGGCGCCAGTCTACACATTCTTAGCAATATTATCAGGTGCACTCGCTCAGTTTTCTATCACGAGTGGGTTTTCGGACTCGTTTCATCATGCCTTTAAAAATCTTTCGAATGACACTGAAGGACGCAACGCGATTCGTGCTCTCTTAAGCTTAACCGCTGGCCGGATTAAGCAATCCCCTAGCTATCAAATGCCTTTTGAACTAAATTGCACCGTTATTTACGATCACCAAGTCAAGCGCGTAGACTGCTTCCCAAGTTTTAAGAATGTACCATGGCTTAAGATGGGTTGCGAAGAGCGTCCAGTCCTGACTGAAGGTGAACGAGAACAAGCGGCTGAGTACAATCTGCTTCAAGCTCGCATAGTGGTTGGGGCTTCAAAAGAGCAAATGCTTCAATCGAATTATTGGATCCGACGAAAACAGACGGTTACAAAGACAGATTTTCAATCGGAGAGTATTGCTCGAACCGAGTCATACGCTGTGACACGTACTCCGATGCTCACGGACACAGGTTCCCAATCGTGGGGTGTTACTGAGCAGGAATCGTGTTCTGCAACAGATACTCCAACTCTCCGGATGAATGGCCTCTTTGCCATGTGGAACGCTAGTGCTGGGATCTATGCCAACGCGATAGCTCAACCAGGTCGTTATGCAATATCGAATGGGGTTGTGACGGACACTTTAACCCAAATTCAATGGGAGCAGACGGCTGGAACAGATACAATGCTGTTTTCTTTTGCTACAAGCTATTGTTCGGCTCGCAGTACTGCTGGCTTCAAAGACTGGCGATCTCCCAATATTATCGAATTAGCGACTTTAGTTGATTATACCCGATCGACCCCACCATTTTTGGATCTAAGTTCTTTTCCTGGTGCGCCGGCTTCTAATTTTTGGTCTTCTACAGACTACTTTGGAAATCCGGGGAACTCTTGGTACCTTCGATCTAGTACAGATGGGGCTGTAGAGTATCAAGCTAACTCGATGAGCTTACCCGTTCGGTGTATTCGTACAAATTATAGTATTTTTCATGGCTTTAGATATTCAATAGGAACTGGAAATTTAAATGGAACTGTGATGGATATTGTTACTGGATTGACTTGGCAAAGAGTCACCCCTCTGACTAGTTATAGTCAGTCCGGCGGAGCGGTCTACTGTGCTGCCTTGGATTTAGGAGGATTTAGCTCTGGATGGCGGCTGCCTACTGTTCGAGAACTATTGAGTTTAGTAGATTATAGTCAAATAGGAAGTGCTGCAAGAATTGAACCTACTGCTTTTCCCGGAGAACCTGCTGACACTTTTTGGTCATCGACTGGTTCGTGGGATATCTGGTTCAATGAAGGATATTTTGGACGTGGATCTTCAAACCACCGAGTTCGTTGTGTTCGTAATTAGGAGTATTTTTATGAGTGGCTTCAAGTTTAAAGTAACAGTTTTATTTAGCTGTACGTTTTTATTTGTCTCCAATCTGTTAGCAAATGAGTTATTGCCTGGTCAGCTGCGTCCGTTTGGCTGGGTTTACCTGGGACGTGCAAAGCCCGATGAGCTTGTGAGGTTTATTATTTACTTGCACCAACCGAGACGAAAAGAGTTTAACAGACTCGCTGAAAAAATCAGTAATCCCAGATCAGAGCAATATGGTCGACATATGTCGCTAGAGGAGATTCATGAGTTTTTGAAAGTGCCGGAATCAACTTATGCTGAGCTAGATGCTTGGTTTAATTCAAAAGGATTGCCGAGTTCAATGTGCAACAAAGAGTGGGATCACTACGATTGTAGGAGGGTTCCTGTGAAAGATGCAGAGCATTTGTTGCAAGTCCGAATTGGAGTTTATGATTACGACTCAGGTCAGAAGCAAGAATTGATGACTGAAGATGAACCAAAGACACTAGAGTGTATAAAATATGTGATTGGAATTGAGTTTCAAGGTCCAATATTTTATTCGACAGGCCTTAAGGTGAGGAGAATTGATGATTAACTCATGAGAAATCTGTTGATATTTTATTTTGTATTATTTTTCGGCACGGTTTCATGCTTTTTACTGTCTTCCGTAGCTGGCCTGATTCAAGGTTCAAGCTCGTTTTTGAGTTGATCATTGACCGCTTCGATCAGAAATCGTTTTCGAAGCATGATGTTATACCACAGAGGGTTATCCCCAAAAGAGTTAATACGAGCAAAGCCTTGGCATGAGATGGACGAAACGGGGATAAGAAATCAAGTTTGGAAATTCTGAACGCCGGTGTGTAAGAATTCGAGATGAATAAACAAGAGCGTGTCTTCAAAGTCACTCAATTCGAGTAGCCACTTTGTGGCATCGCCAGCGAGCAAATAGTGTCGTCTTGTATCGAGTTGCTAAGCCCCAATACTACTTGAATCGGTTAAGCAGCTTCATCTATTGTTGTCGTGGACAGTAATGTCTTATATAACGATGTCGGATGCCTAATTCCATCAACAATCTTTCAGAAGGATGGTGCTGCTGACTCGTCTTGGATGAGAGAACAATATTTCTGGATATAATTTTTGATAGTTTGATCGTTGGTTTTGATCCGCATGAAATATCTCCGGCGCATGGATGAGACCTTATGCTCATTTTCTTACGTGATGCAGTGCGCCGAGTCATTTTAAATCTTCGTTGGAATGCCATCGAATCAGAGGTCGAAGTCAT
The DNA here is from genome assembly GCA_016000045.1 of Myxococcaceae bacterium. Taxonomy (NCBI): domain Bacteria; kingdom Pseudomonadati; phylum Myxococcota; class Myxococcia; order Myxococcales; family Myxococcaceae; species Myxococcaceae bacterium. Next base: position 134,491 of record JAECQY010000001.1, read on the forward strand.
AAAAAATCATATTAACGTCGAGAAAAAATTGTTGTCACAATGCAAAAGTAGGAGTAGAGATGGTGAAGTCGTTTTAAATTTTCGCAATGGAGATGGTGCTCATGATTTCTCTTAAACCAGCTTTTTTTGCTGCATTTTTGGTGTTGTTTATTCATTCTCTTCATGCTGAGCAGGAATCTCTTCTCGATTCAGATACAATAGAAGATCAATATGATTTTTATCGACCTTGGTCCTCTAAAGCCTATCAAGATGGTACGCATCAACGTCGTCGATACAAGATTCTTCAAGCTTTCAAATCTGAGATTATACTGGATTCTTTTACGGGCTTGTATTGGGAAAGGCAGGCATCGACAAGCGGAATGAGTTGGGACAAGTCTAAGGCATCTGGATCCGCTCAAAGCTATTGTGCATCACTCAAAAAAGGAGGTTTTCTGGATTGGCGAGTTCCAAGCCCTATGGAGCTCCAGTCTTTGGTTGATTACACGCTTGATTCCGCCCCGAGCATTAACCAGCAGGCTTTTCCCGAGGCTTTGCCTGATTTTTTCTGGACTTCGATGAGCTACATGGCTTCGCCTCAGTACGCTTGGGGTTTCTTTTTTCAGAATGCAGATCTGGGGATGGATTTATCAGAATCGGGCGCTGCATCTACGTCCAGTGTCCGTTGTGTTCGGGGTTCTAAAATACCTTTAAAAAATCGCTTTACTGATCAAGATGGAAAACCTATCCAACCTACGAGCACACGGGTCTTGGATAGGGCTACCGGATTTGTTTGGCAGCGCATCATTTCTCAGGAAAGTTTTGATCTGGAAGGTGCAATTTCATATTGTCGGCAATTTGGCTTAGAAGGAGCCAGTTGGCGCTTACCAAGCATCAAAGAGCTTTTAACCATAGTTGATTATTCGAGTTATAAGCCGAGTATTCATAGGATTGTTTTTCCAGAGACTCTCTCCAGCAAGTTTTGGTCGTCCACTCCCTTTGTTGGTCAATCTGGTACCATGTGGGGCTTGAATTTTGCTCATGGCAGAACGAGTATTCTGGGTTCCGCTCAGAAATTTATGTTGCGTTGCATCAGGGATTTGTAGTCATGAAACTTTCTAAATTAATCGTATTTTTCTTGCTTGTTTGTGCCTTGCCTGTGGATGCGCGTTGGAATTTCGCGGCGTATGATGATCAGGCCAACCAATCTTATCGTTACAGTCTTATAAATTCAGCGAGTGTTTTTTTTGATCTTTTTACTGGTTCGATGTTGTTGAATACTGAAAGGCCGGCTTCTTGGTCCCAGCAAGTGGGATTTTGCGAGAATTCTTTTGGAAATTTGACAAGTATGTCAGAGCTTCAGTCGATCCTGGACTACGTTGCGGAATCTCCTTGGCCGGCTTCTTGGTCCGTTTCTTCGAATTTATTGGGGGATTATTGGACCTCGGATAGCACGGAATGGACTGTTGGTTTCTTTGCGAACCGTTCTTTGAGGAAAACGCAAGCAATCGGGCAAGGTAGCTATTATGGGATTTGTAGAACCGCGGCAGCAAACCTGAAGATAAGCAAACTTCGTTATACAGATGAGTTTGAAAATCCAATTTCTAACGAGTCTCTGTATGTTTTAGATCGAAAAACTTCGCTGCTTTGGAGTCGAGAGGTTAATCCTTGTTTAGAGCAATCTTATGCAGATACCGCCTGCCGCTCTCTCGGGGATTCATGGCATTTGCCAACGGTTAAGGAGTTGATGACGCTGGTTGATTATGATCGTTCGAATCCTAGTTTGAATACTGCTGTTTTTTCGACTCCAAGTGCTTATTATACTCATTACTGGACATCGACAGGCCTTAGTAAAGATGGGGATAACTATGCTGTTGTCTCCTTTACGGATGGCTCAATTAATGACGTTTCAAGCAATTACAGCAGTTGTGTCGGGCCAGATTGTTGTATTTTTGCACGTTGTGTGAAGAGAGTTAATCGTTGGGAGAACGCGTCTTACGAGGATGCTACCAATCAAACGATGCGCTTTAATGTGTTCAATAGTTTTGGTTCTGCTGCTCCTAATCCTGTTCTTCCTTCTCTTATTGTGGATACTTCTAATTGGCTTTTCTGGCGGGGTCTTGCTCACTCAGCATTGTCACATCAGGATGCTGAGTCTGCTTGTAGGAATGCTACCTGGGGAGCTCATGTGGACTGGCGCTTGCCTACGGTATCGGAACTACTTTCGACCTTCGACTATACCTTGGGAAAGTTGGCATTTCCCTTTCCTTTTCTTTCAAATAGCTTGTTGGCCTCTGAAAGCCATTTGTCATCTCCGATTGGGTATTGGACAATGGATACTTCAGATGGCACAACTGGTTCCATTCTCAATACATCTTCCGCAGGGTTGCTGTGCGTAAGAGGAGAGAATCGAACCGTTGGCGAAAATAAATATACGAACGTCTATGGAGGTCCGATACTTTCCAATACAACGCGAGTTCGAGATTCTAAGACAGGATTTATTTGGGCTCGAGGGGTGTTGTTGAATGAGCCATGTTCTGCGGATACAACAGCTTCCCTGGCTTGTCGGCAGACATATGGCCAGGGTTGGAGATCTCCAACGATTAAGGAACTCGCTACTTTAATCGATTACACCAGCGAAATAGGAATCAATGAGACATTGTTTCCTGGAGCAGACTATTTTTCGAACTGGTGCTCTTCAAGTATCGATTCTGCTGGGAATTCTCTGGTTGTAGCCTTTGGTTCTCAAGGAGGTGGAGGAGAAATCAAGATCGTTTCTGCGCAATCTCCCGTTCCAGGAGTCAGGACCTGTGTGCGTTTTGAGACAGAATGTACTCAAGATCTCGACTGTCAAAATACTACTAATCACTACTGTGTTGAAGGATTATGTTCTGGCTGTAGAACCAATGGAGATTGCGATGATGGTCTCGAATGCCGTGATAATAACCAATGTTGTGGTACCTGCGACGAGATTACCCCGTATTGCTATCAAAGAAATTGTTTAGAGTGTCTGGTAGATGCGGACTGTGAGAGCGGGTTTTGTTCAGAAGGAATGTGTAAAATATGTCATCTCAGTTCACAGTGCCCAGATGATAAACCGCATTGTAATCGGCTTGGAGAATGTCAGCAGTGTCCAGTGACTGTTCCTTGTGTGACAGGTCAGATTTGCGGCCCGAGAGGTACCCGTCCATGTGCTGAATGTTTAAGTGATGCGGATTGTCGAGGATTTTGTGGAAAGTCTTTGGCCTATTGTAATAACTATCAATGTGCTGCAACTTGCGAACATTCCTCACAGTGTTACGATGTTTGTGGTGTCAATGCTCCTCTGTGCGCTTATTCTTCTTGCCTTGCAGGAACACCACTTTAAGGAGATTTATGAGAAAATATGGCTTTTTTGTTTTTTTATTGTCTTTTTTGAGCCCTCTGCTTGCTATCGCTCGTTCAGGGACTGTACAGTGGCAACATACGTTTTCTGATCCTGCAGAGTTGGGATGGGCCGTTGCCGTGAGCGACCAAGTGTATGTGGGTTCGCTTTCGGGTGCTTTGTATGCGATTCAAGCGCAGAGCGGATTACCGGCTTGGGGATTTAATGCAACTGATTCATTGATATTCCCAGCCACTATTAGCGAGGGAAGTATTTATTTTACTTCGAGAGATGGTCATTTGTATGCCTTAGATAGTTCGACAGGGAATAAATTATGGTCTTTTGAGGTTGAGGCTTGGGCGTCAAGTCCGGTTGTTAATGGAAGCGTGGTTTATGTGGGTTCTCTCGATTTTTCTTTATACGCTGTCAATGCGAGTACAGGTCTGAAATTATGGTCATTTCCAACTCAAAGAGCATTGTTTTCTTCTCCTGCCATTTATAAAAATATTGTTTATATAACTTCGATGGATCAAACATTATACGCGATTGATGCCGGATCGCATGAAAGCTTATGGTCTGTAAATTTAGAAGGATTTGGATCTTCTCCAGTCGTTGCTCGAGATAGTGTTTATGTTGGTTTACAAGAGGGTGAGGTGTTCGCATTTAATGCAACAAATGGGAAATTACTCTGGGAATTTAGCGCGGATGTTTCGTTTCAGATACCGGTCTTGGAAAAGGACCGTGTGTTGGTTTTTGGCAGCAATGACACATTGTTTGCTCTTGATGATCTGTCAGGAGAGGAGAAGTGGCAATTGAATACCAGTAGTTATTTTTTGCTAGCTCCAAGCGTGTTTAATTCGACTCTGTATTTGCCTGTTCCAAGTGCGTTGGTTGCCTTCGATCTAGAAACAAAAGAAGAGCTTTGGACTTGTCGGCTTCAAGGCACGGTTTCCACTGCACCAGTCATTAGAGACGGTCTAATCTATGTGGTTTACGACTTTACATTGTACGCAATTAAATCGGATAGTTTATGAGCACTTTAACTATGAAAATATCTTTTTTTATTTTTATCTTTCAGACATCTTTTTTCTTGTCGGGCTATGCTTTCGATGACTCAACAAATCAGCCTCAACGATATCTGGCTGACAAGGACGATGCGGTTCGAGATTTGTTCACGGGTCTCATCTGGGAAAAAACCATCTCATCCGATGAGTTAGTTTGGAGCCGCGATGCTGAGATGGGTTCAGCACAGGCTTATTGTGTAGGTTTGAGCAAAGGTGGTTACTTGGATTGGCGTGTCCCAACTGTTGTAGAGCTTCAATCTCTGGTTGATTATCTTGGAACAGACCCTCTAAAGTTTGACCACCCTAGATTGTGGACTTCTGAAAGTCATTTCTGGAAAAGAAAATCCGGATTGGCTTTAGATCTGAAGAATGGCTTTTTAAAATCCTATGCAGCTGGTTCAAGCATGCCTGTTCGTTGTGTCAGAGGAGATTTTTTATCAGCACCTGATGGCGATCGTTTTGTCAATGACAAAGGTGCTTCCTTGGTGATGATCAGTGACCTTGCTGAGCGCAATGGATTGGAACAAGAGAGCGTTTACGCTCGAGATCGTTGGACAGGTCTTGCATGGACTCGGGGCAGCAATCCCGGCATGAGTCAAGCGAATGCCGAAAAGGCTTGTCAGATGCTCGGAGAATCCTGGCATCTGCCAACAGTGAAAGAAATGATCACTTTGATTGATTATAAACGAGCAAGCCCTGCTTCCAATGGGACTGTGTTTCCTTTCACGAGCCCATATCATGTTTACTTTTGGACGGCTACTCCAGCCAAGCAAGCGAATCAGCAAGGATTTCTAGCAGTCTCATTTCAAGATGGAATGATTGAGCCGATTTTTGAATCGGATTCAGATGCCTGTGAGAAGCCAAAGTGTTTTGTATTTAGTCGGTGCGTTAATCGAAGCAAGTGAGGTGTTCTCGTGGACAAGGTTTTTCAATTTATAGAATGCAGTTCGAAGAAGATGGGATTCAAAATGAGAAATTTGGTCCTAATAGCCCTATTCTCGACTCTCTCTTATGGCTTTGAAACGGGGGACTTGGCACAAGGACATCACGATATCGTTCATTTGGCAAAAAAGCGTCAAACGGAGCTAGGGGATCAATGGTCTCCGCAAGCTTACGGTGACTCGACCAGTCAGCCCGGCCGTTACTACCTTCCGAGTGGTCCAAATCCAAACATGGTGTTCGATTCTTTAACAGGCTTGATCTGGCAACGTGCTCAGTCTCAGGCTCCCGTGACTTGGAACGTGTCCGCTGGATCAGGCTCTGCTCAAGGGTACTGTGATAGCCTGTCAATCGGAGGTCATTCAGACTGGAGGATCCCGAGTGTTAAGGAGCTTCAATCCTTAGTGGATTATACAGTTCTCTGGCCGCCCATGTTAAATAAGGCGGCTTTTTCACAGGCGCTGAGTGCGATGTATTGGACATCGGAGATTGAGTTTTCTCACCAGAGAGATGCTTGGGAGTTTTCTTTTAAAACGGCAAACCTTGGCCTGAATCCTTTGGCAACCTCTGCACCTTATGTTCGTTGTGTGAGAGGAGCTCAATATCCTATTGCCAATCGGTATACCGATGAACGTGGACAAGTTCTCACGGCTGCCAGTTCGCAGGTATTTGATCGGAAAACAGCATTTGTGTGGCAACGCTTCACTGCTCCAAACAAGATGATTTGGGCGGATTCTCTAGAGTATTGCTCCGGTCTCAATCTTGGTGGACAGGTATGGCGTATGCCGACAATTAAAGAATTGGTGACGATTGTTGATTTTCAGGCAGCCAATGCCAGCGTGGATGCGACTATTTTTCCGGGTACTCTATCGGAAGAGTATTGGTCTAGCACACGGGGGACTATCGGATCAAAGACTAGGTTAGGAGTCGATTTCCATGATGGGAACACAAGTGCGGTCTTGAAAAACTCAAGCTTACTGGTGCGATGTGTGCGCTATCAAAAAGAGTGCTCTGAGGATTTGGATTGCTCAGGAAACGCATCGATTTGCATGAATGGTGCCTGTGTACAGTGCGAACAAGATTCGGATTGTATGGGCATGACGCCTTATTGTTCAAGAGGTATTTGTGTTGAATGCGTTAGCAATTCTGAATGTGGGATGTCAACGCCTTATTGTGTGAATTCGGCTTGTGTAGAATGTTGGGAGGGCATTCCTGGACGTCAATGTTGGAACATGTCCGGACATGTTGGTTGTTGCCCAGTCAATACTTTCTGTTCGTCCCCATCGGTGAAAGAACGCCGCTGTGTAGAGTGTCGAAGTACGACGGATTGTAAGAGAAACAGTAGACCATTTTGCAACAGTGCTTCGTCTGCTTGTACAGCGAGTTGTGAAGCAGACAAAGATTGCGGGGAAGTCTATTTGGCTGACAGTCAATGTAAAAGCGGAAAGTGCTGGGGAGCATTCCTTGGTGAGGAAGAGTGCAATGATTAATAGAATTTTTGTCGTTATCTTAAATTTGAGTGCTTTGGTGTTTTGGGGATCTTCTTCCTGGGGTTTGGCTCCAGTTCCAGGGACGCTTAAATGGGAAGGGGTTATTCCTGGTTCTTTTGATTTTTCCAGCCCCATGTTGACGCAAGATACGGTTTTTCTAGGGTCTTGCGATGGCAGCCTGTATGCTTTGAATGCGAATACCGGACGTCAAAAATGGAGTTTTTCGACAGGCAATTGTATCTATTCATCTGTTGGTGTTGGGCAAGAGGCGGTCTACTTGGCCTCCAGTGATGGGAATTTGTATGCTTTAGACATGGAAACCGGTGAGAAGATCTGGAGTTGTCCTACGGGCTCTAATTACTCTTCTCCTCTAGCGTTCGAGGGTGTTGTGTACGTTGGGTCGGATAATGGAACCCTGTATGCCATCAACGCGTCATCCGGTGCTGTTAACTGGGATTTTATGGCTGGTGCTGGTATTCGCTCTTCACCGGTTGTCGAAAACGGAGTTGTGTATTTTACGGCGGATGACACGCATGCTTATGCAGTCGATGTTGCCACGCATCAAAAGGTTTGGAGTTCTGGTTTGGGTTCTTTGGGGACTTCAGCTGCCGTCAGCAGTGGTCGTGTTTATGTGGGTACCTATTCAGATGATCTCGTTGCGCTGAGTGCTTCGAGTGGCCAAGTTCTTTGGAAATTCAAGACAAACGGGTTCGTATCAACTCCGCAGCTGATGAATGGTATCGTGGTGGTCGCATCGTACGATGGGAAAGTTTATGCCGTGAACGGAACGAGTGGTATGCAGGTGTGGGATTTTGCTGCGAATCCGTACTCTTTTTGGCCACCTGCTGTACAGAATGGCACTGTCTATGCGCTTACAGATGCGGGTTTATCAGCGCTTGAGCTCGCAACAGGGGAGTTGGTATGGAATTGTACTTTGGCCGGGACAGGAGCATCATCGCCAGTTGCGGATGATGCAACTGTTTACGTGGCAGGTGCCGATGTTGTTTATGGAATCTATTCTGGGAATTGATGAGGTTTTTTATGAAAAAAATGAAATGTTGCTTTGTGATCGTTGCTTACTTGAGCTTTGTTTTTCTGAATATACAAAACGCTTCAGCAGATTACTCTCGGCCTATTAAAGACCTTTGGGACCGAGAGGCCTATCGAGATGAAACGAATCAGACAGATCGATATAAAGCATCTGACTATTGGGTAGGTACAGTCTTTGATTTGCTGACTCGATTGATTTGGGAACAAACCCCCTCTGAAGGGAAGTTCACCTGGAACGAAGGCGGGAAATTAGGATCTGCTCAAGCTTATTGCGCAACTTTGAATGAAAAAGGTCTCGACTGGCGTGTTCCGAATGTGATGGAATTGCAGTCTTTAATCGATTACTCGAAAAGAGGTAACCGTATTGATCCAATCTTTTCTTCAGATCCAGAAAAGCAAGTTTACTGGACTTCGGCAAGGCTCAAGGGTTCTTCGGAAGTACTTGGTTTACGAATGGGTGATGGGGTTCTGGAAAGTCTTTCTGCTGATTCGAAACAACGTGTTCGTTGCGTGAGTGGATTCCGGAACGCCATGTCTCTCGAATACACGAATAATAATCCTGGTAATATTGAGCCAGGGATTGCTTCCGCGAGCATCAAACCTTACGGACAAATTGTTGAAGGTACAGTTCGCTTTTACGATGGTATTACCGGCTTGTGTTGGGCTTCGAAATCATTTTCGCATTTAAATCACTCAGAAGCGACAATCTTATGTGCCCATAGAACACATTTCTTAGAAGATTCTTCGCCGAAAGAGCTCGTAGAAAGGGCGGAAAAGGTTGGCCCTAGATCGTGGCGTCTTCCAAGCATCAAAGAAGTAGTCACACTGGTAGATTATAAATCCGGTAAGTTTAGGCTCCATGAGACAGTTCAGCCTTCGTTCGAGTCTAAAGAATTGTACTATTGGACCTCCACGCCGCACGAGGAGCGCCCGAATTCGTTTGCGGTGATTTCTCTGAAGGACGGTTCGCTCAGTTACGTTGAGTCGGATTTTGAAGATCCATCGAAATGTATTTTGGCTCGTTGTGTCGATCGTAAGTAGATCGTAAGGTGGAGGATTGACCATGTTTCGTTTTCTTGCATTGGGGATGTGTTTATTTTCATTAATACCTGAAAAAGTGTTTGCTTTGTCTGCGCTTGAAAAGGAAGCTCCGCCTTATGGTTGGACTCGTTTAGAAAGGGCAACATCGGAAGATCGCGTTGATTTTAAAATCTATCTGCGTATTTCGAACGAAGATAAATTGACTGAGTTAGCTGATGGGGTGAGCAGCCCGGGTTCACCGTTGTATCGTCAACACAGGTCGATTTCAGAGGTACATGAATTAATTAGACCTCCAAGCGAAGATTTTGAAGAGGTTAGGAAATGGCTTCTTTCAGCAGGGATCTCAGAGAGGTTGTGCGTTGCCGATTGGGATAGTTACAAATGTAAAAACGTGCCTGTTTTTTTGGCTGAGTATTTGTTAAGTGTCAATATTTATCGCTATCGTCATAGCTCGGTACAACCCCGTGGAATTTTATTGACGGAAGATGAAATCAAATTGCCAAATAAGGTTTCTTTGATAACTGGGGTATCGATATACAATCCAATTACTTCGGAGGAAGAACCAAGAGAGGAAAAAATTTCAATTGAAAATCCGATTGATCGGTACGTAAAAAATTTTTTTGATGGCAATTCTTGTGTTAGTACTAAGACATGTACTTTCCCTACTATGCCTGGTAATGCCCCAGCAGTTTTATCGTTTCGTTATTCTGAAGGATATGGCACATTTCTTGTGTCGCCAAGTTGTTATAAGGAAAATACCTTTCCCACTGGTGCTCGAGAATTAGCACGTTTGGAAGGTAAGCCCGAACTCCTCAGTTATCCAGTTTGTCCGGGATGGTTGGGTTATAAAAAGATTGTTTATGCAATTTTAATAACTATGAGATATGGAGACGAAAGTGATAGTATGGGTTTTAATCCATCAGAAGATGCATGCAAAAAACAAGATTTAAATTCAATTATTGAAAAAAGTCAAAGGAGTAGAATTTTGTGTATTTTTAAGGCTCCGTTGACACTATCGTTAGATCAAAACTATTTCTTTTCATCTACAACTTATTTTCGTGATTTATCTTATTTTAAAGACTGCGGTAATCAGTATTGCATAGAAGATTTTCCGCATTATACATCGGATGAAGGAAGTTTTGTTTCTGCAAATGGAGTAAAATTGACATATAAATTAAATTCTGAAAAATATCCTAACTGGGTACGAGATAAATTTCAACTGCCTCCGTTTTCGGAAATATGTGAAGTTGCGAGTCCGGTTGCTCAGGGAATTTTGGAGCCTTCTGCTGGAGGATCTTCACTGAACAGTCCGAATTTTACGGCTGATTGGGAAATTTTTAGATCCACATACCTGCCTCTTTTACCTAAAGATTGCGTTCCAACTTTAGTGTCTACGGGAAATCCTGGTGTCGCTGGTGTCCCTAGTGAGCATGCGGTTATGGTTTTGATGATGATGATGTCCATGAGTCCGCATTCACAAACCGTATTTTGGGACTATGGTACATCATTGCCCTTTGGGATGATTGGTTTTCTAGATAATGTTACTTCATTAACACCTGTTTTAGGGGTTAATACTCCTAAAATATGGTCTATCAGTTCTGGGATTCTGTATGACGCTAGGTATGAAAGAGTTTATAAGGCAATAGATAGGCGACTTAAGATTCTTACGGCGATAGGAACCAGTGTCTTTGTTTCTAGCGGGAATGATGGAGTATTTGGCCGAGGGAAAAGTGTGGCCGGTACTGTTCAGTTTCCTAAGTGTTCACCCTACATTACAGTTGTAGGAGGCCTAGGTTATGATATAATAAATAAGTTCTCTGCGGCCTCTATACAGACTTCTGATGGGCTCACTTCTGGAGGCGGTTTTTGTGGTTCTCATGCAGAGACACCCGCTTATCAGATACCGGTTATAAATCAGTATGTTGATCGTTTTCCTTCTAAGAGGCGGGAAGGACGTGGTTATCCAGATCTGTCAATGATAGCTGTGAACCTAGTGTTTGTTTATAACAAAACCCAAAACATTGCGTCCGGCACCTCGCTGTCTACTCCGATTATGGCGGGTATCTTTTCGTTATTAAATAGTCAGATGAAGATAAACGGAAAGCCTTTATTGGGGAATATTAATAGACTTTTATATGAGTACAAAATTCCATTTTATGATATTGTTCTTGGGAATAATTTTGCTGGTGGTTTTGATGAAGGAGTTTACTCTGATCAAAATTATTCTTATATATATTTGCAATATGATGAAAATAAAGGTTATGAAGCGACAAATGGATGGGATCCTGTTACTGGATTTGGCGCAATAATGTATAATGATTCATTAAATAGTTTGCTGAATAACAGCCCTTATTACCTAGGAGCAGCTTTGAACGATACCACTAATCAGGCCAATAGATATATTCGACTTAACTCGAGTCTCGTATTAGATTCATTTACTAGCTTGATTTGGAATCTTAACCCAAGTAGTAATAAGCCTCTTAGTCCTTATTGTGGGGACCCGACCAGAATTCCAACGCTTTTTGAGTTAATGACTTTGTTGGACTATAGCAAAGGAAACAGTCTAAATCCCATTAACGTAATATTTGGAAATGTCAGTGGACGGTTTTGGACACAGTCTGGGGAAACAGTTTCGTTTACGTTTCCTGAGTTTCCCAACGAAAACAGTAATAACCAGGCACAGTATAGGTGTGTTCAAGGTAGAATGTTAAAACCTTCAACAGCTCTTGTTTCTTTTTCAACGAATGTTCTAATGGATCAAATTACGGGTTTGTTGTGGGATAAGAATCCATTTGTGGTTCCTCCTACTTGTTCAGGTTTGGCTACAGCATGCCAAACTGCCAATAGCAACAAAAGAACACCAACCTTGAAGGAAATGATGAGTATTTATAATTTTGGTTCACAATCTAATCCTTTGGCTTCAGGTATTGATTGGCAGGCAATTAAAAATACAAATAAAAATTTTATAACGTCTACGACAGCTTCAATTGGTGGTTCTGAGTATGTTTACTACTTGGATATTCTTAAAGGAACGGTAAAAAATGGTCCTTGTGAGGATCTTGAACATGCAGCGGTTCTCTGCGTGTATAATTAGGGAGTACTATGAGAGAATTACGTTTTATAGGTTGCCTTTTAATTTTCTGTTCAGGTGTTTTTTCTCAAAGTGCTCCTTGGGCTGTTGAAGCCTACGATGACGAAACAAGTCAGTATACTCGCTATATTTTGGAGCCTTATGGCAATCCTCCTAACTTGACGGATAGACTAACGGGACTAGCTTGGCTCTACGATTTGCGTCGTACAGTGAGTGGTCAGACGCAGGCGGCAGCGGCTTCCTACTGCGCGACTCAAGGATCCCATTGGCGCGTGCCGACGGTGCTCGAGTTACAGAGTCTGTTAAACTACACGACCGATTATGGATTTTGCCAGATAGCTACGGAATGCGATGCATTTAAGTATTGGCCAGCGGGTGGATATTTAGCCAGTGATTCCTATGAGCCTACCGCCGGGTGTCTAGGGGTTGATCTTTCGAGCTTACCCAGCGTGAGTGAAGCCTCTGTGCTTCCGAGTCCGAGTTGCAACAGCAGTTATTTTCTCACCTGCGTTTCAGGTGAAACTTTTGGGCCACCGGCACAGTTTACAGACGAAATAGCAGATTCTGTAGCGAACGATACGACGGTCGTATTAGATCAAAGGACGGGCTTATTATGGATGCGCAATCCTATTGCTTGTGTTGATCAATATAGCGCTGATGTAGCCTGTAGTTTTGGTTATTCAGATAGAGATTGGCATTTGTCGTCTATTAAAGAACTCATGACGTTGATAGACTACTCTGAAACGCCACCTTACAATGAAACTATCTTCAATAATATAGACACTTATGGGTCTCTTTATTGGACATCTACAAGCTACAATACTTCGGGATACTATGCTGCTGTCAATTTTAGCACTGGTTTGATCGTTCCTTTGTTAAATAGCACAGGATCTGCAGGCAGCGAGGCTTGCGTTTCTGCAAGATGCGTGACTCGTACGGGAAATTGGCCACGAAGTGCTGATAAGGATTCACTCGGTCAAAATCGTTATATCGTCGGTGAATACAACAATACAGTGATTGATAAGTTGACCCAGTTAATGTGGCAGCGCGATTTCTTTGGTCCTATGTCGGGTACTGCAGCTGCAAATACTTGTGAAAATGTTGGAATCGGCGGCTTCACAGATTGGCGGTTACCGAATACAATTGAGATACAATCTCTGTATGATTATTATGCATTTAAAATGGATGGTTCTATGTTTAATTTGGGATCTCTTAGTTCTTATTGGGCGTCCGGTGGTGCAGGTGCTGGAGCGTCCAGGTATTTCGAAACGATAGGTGGTAATATCGATGACATTGGAAATAGCAAGATGTATTATGTACGTTGTGTACGAAGAGGGGTAGAAGTGCCTATTAGCAGTCGGTATTCCGATGAGCACGGACGTCCTGTTTCTGAGAACTCCACAGAAGTGCTCGATCGATCGACCGGGCTGGTGTGGAGACATGATGGGTATTTGGACTACACAGGTTCAAACCCGGCGTCCTATTGCACCGGCTTGGCAGGATCGTGGCGTTTACCTACGGTTAAGGAATTGTATTCACTGACGGAAACAGAGCTTGATCTCAGCATTAATACGACGATATTCAGCGATGTGCTGGGTTGTTTAAAAAAGCAATGGTTGACATCTACGAACAGCCCTGTGAGTGCTTCTTGTTCTAATTGTTCGTATTACGTTGGGTTTCCTCTCAGTGGAGTAGCCACCGTAGATTATTCTATGAGAAATATTTCTTTTTGTATTCGATGTATTAAAGGATAGGTATATGAAAGCATTATCTTTTTTTAGGTATTTTTTCTGTTTATGCTTTGTAAGTAATATTCTGTTTTCGCGATCGACTTCTTGGAGCGAGGGAGCATTCCGCGATGAGACGAGCCAACGCATTCGTTATGATATTGCTCCGTACGCGTCTCCTCCAAACATCACAGATCGATTAACAGGATTGAGCTGGTTGTATCGGCCTTCTAGTGCAGCCTATAGTGTGTCTCAGGCTCAGTCTTATTGCCAAAGCCTTGGAGTTGCTTGGCGTCTTCCCAGCGTCTTGGAGCTTCAATCATTGCTTGACTACACAATGAGTTATAGCCCATGCCAAGTCAGTGGAAATTGCGAGGCATTGAAGTACTGGAAAAGTGGCACTTATTTAGCTCGTGATTCGTACAATAGTACAGGTTGTTTCGGAGTCAATTTGGCAGCGAATCCTGGGATCAGTACCAGGACGGTAATACCCAGTGTTGGATGTGGCCAGAGTTATCAATTGAGTTGCACAGCAGGTGATTTATTCTTAGGATCTAGAAATTTCAAAAACTGGAATGGAAAAGACTTAGGAAATGATAGCTACTTTGTTTGGGATAGGAGTTCAGATTTACTGTGGGGCCCTCGAGAAACAGGCGGTTGTTTTAATCAATCCGTCGCTAATAGCAGTTGTTACGGGATCAATTCAGGCGAATCAGGCGAACAGTGGCGTTTGCCAACCGTGAAAGAGCTTCTCAGTTTAGTAGATTATTCAGCGTATCCGGCCTCCTATTCGGAGATTTTTCCAAATATGACGGAGTTTCCTTATTATTGGACATCGACACCATCTCCAGCGCGAGATTCTGATTCATGGGCTTATGTGTCGTTTCTTGATGGTCAAGTAGGATTTAATGAGTCCGATAATTTGGATGGGTGTATTTCTACCATCTGTGTCCAAAATCTTGCCTATTGGAGTACCCCTGCTTATCAGGACACCACTGTCAGCAGCAATAGCGAAAGCCGATACTTAATCGGTAACTACAATAACACTGTTACGGATACTTCGACCTGGTTGATGTGGCAGCGGAGTGACTCTGGAAATTTAAACGCCAATGAAATGATGACCTATTGCGAGAATAATCCTGTAGCTGGATTTATCGATTGGAGATTGCCCAGCAGTCGAGAGTTACAGTCATTGTACGATTATGGGAAGATGTCCGTTGATCCGGAATTTTTAGCGAAGGGATTGGATTCGAATCTTTGGGTTGCAGATGTTGATTCAAGCGGTTTTGTTCGAGCGTTTAGATTGGCTGATGGCAGTGTTGTCCAAGTGAATCAAGATGAAAAGATGTCGGTTCGATGTGTGAGAAGTGGATCGAACGGCTTTAATATGTCAATCGCAGAACGCTATCTGGACGAAGAAGGAATGCCGATCGCTGAAAGCAATAGCACCAAGGTTCTTGATATGCTGACCGGAATGCTTTGGCAACGTATGGGGAATTTTTCAGTGCCTGCCAACAAGCAAAGAGCTGTGTGTCCCAGCAATGCTTGGCGACTTCCGACGATTAAGGAGCTTTACACCTTAGTGGAGCTGTCTGAGATAGGCAGCATGAATGATACCGTTTTCCCAGATGTGCCTGAGTGCCCAGGCTACTTGTGGGCCAGCTCTAGCAACAACTCAGAAGGCTTCTACTGGTTAACAGCGCCCTCCAATGATGTTGGAGAGGTGACCCTTCAGCCAGGTATTTCTGCCTGTGTTCGGTGCCTACTGGATTGTCCGAGCGAATGCGAGCAACCGACGCCGTATTGTAAGGATCACGAATGCGTTGAATGTATGAAGGATTGCGATTGTCCGTTGTCGAGGCCACATTGTGTGAACAATGCGTGCGTTCTCTGCTCGCCACCAGAATATTCATGCCCAGGAAGCGATCCTTACTGCCTGGATGGTGGCTGTGTGCAGTGTCTAAAAGATAACCAATGCTCGGATGCTACCCCGCTTTGTATCAATAATGAGTGCACAGCATGCAGCAATAGTACGCAGTGTGAGAAATTATCGACATCGAATCCATTTTGTGTGCGTGGCAATTGTGTGGAATGCATCGATCAGAACAATCAGGGATGCAACGCTACGAGTCCTTTGACTTATTGTATTAATAATATTTGTGTACCACCTCTTAGCATGTGGGATAGTCGAGCTTACGAAGATTCAACTAGCCAAACAGGGCGCTTTAAACATACAGATATCGTGGCTTTGGATTACTATACCGATTTGATTTGGAGTCGATATGCCGTCAATATAACGGGGCGTCTGCCGGTTGACTTTAAAAATTACTGTGCATCGTTTGGTCAAGAGTTTCGCCTGCCTACTTTGATGGAGTTGCAATCGATATTGGCTTACACAGGCCCAAGAAATTCTATTCCATTCAATACAGTTATTTTCCCATCAAATTCAACAGTCAATGTTCCTGATTATTATTTGTCTTTAGAGCTGGCCGAACAACCATCCTACTATGGTACCAACTTTAAGCGTGCTTTTTATAATCCTACGATAGAGCCAAGAAATAGCAATATTTCAGCTGCTCGATGTGTTAATGGAAATCCGTTTGAATATCCTGGTGAGAATCGTTTTGTTAACGGAGATAAATCTCCATTGACTCCTGCATCCACTAAAGTATTGGATCAATTAACAGGTTTAACTTGGATGAGGTTCGGTTCAATGCCTGGTATGAATCCTGACGAATACTGTAACATGGTACAGCCTTCAGGTTCATGGGTTGTGCCAACTTTAAAGCAACTGATGACGCTGGTCAATGTGACGATTTTTCCATTTGCAAGTCCTGAGGTATTTCCACTGATGTCATTCCCAAGCAGAACATATGGAACGGATACGGTATCTCTTGATCGAAACGGAGCTAATCAGACTGGCTACGTGAGCTTTGTCGGTAAAGAGCAAGGCATTACTTTTCAACAGAGCTTAAATTACAACCCAATTGCTCGTCTCATGTGTGTCAGTCTTTAAAATGAAGTCGATATGAGATGCACATATTCGGTTTTCATGGATTTTTGCTCGAGCAGAGAGCTCGGTAATTTACCTCAGACTCTGGGGGCTAATGAGGATAGAATGTTGAATCTGAGTGATGCAAGCGCTAAAGATTTGCCTCGAATGAGGTGAGGCCGGTCTTTTTCATAGAAATAGGTTCTTGAAGGCTTAGTAAATTTTTATTTTTCATGACGTCGTGAGTGTGTGTTGCGTTTATAAAAATCGGATGTATGCTTCAAGGGTCTAGGCATCCAAAGCCGAAATAAACGGGAAAGTATATGGGAACACATAGTCGTCTTTTGAGTGTTGTTTAAGGAGATCATCTATGCGATTTTTGAATGGATTCTGGAAATTAGCCTTTGCGGTGTTTTTGCTGTCGTTGAGTAGCATCTCAGCGGAGTTGACAGTCGAAGATCCTGACTTTGAAGCTTTACAAGCTGGTGCTGAGGCAGGAAGCGGTTGGTCAAACCGAGCGTTTCAGGATGCTACTAATCAGTCTGGTCGGTATTTTCTTCCGAATGTTCTTCTCCCGATGGTGGTTTACGATTCTTTCACCGGGCTCACTTGGGAGCGTTTTCAGTCTCTTTTGCCGGTTGTTTGGAATCAAACGGCTTATCCAGGTTCGGCTCAAGCGCATTGCGTCAGCCTATGCGCTGGTGGGTATTCGGATTGGCGAGTACCAAGTGTGATGGAATTACAGTCCTTGGTTGATTATTCTTTGACGAAAGCTCCACGGATCAATGCTCCAGCTTTTCCGATCACATTTCCATCTGGCTATTGGTCGTCGGAAGCAGTGGTCAATGCTTCTCACGAGGCTTGGAAGCTATCGTTTGGAACGGGTAAAATAGAGCCGCATGATGCTTTTTTAAGTCGCAAAGGCATTCTAGCTCGATGTGTTCGAGGGCCTGTGCCTTCTCAGGAGGATCGTTTTCTCGATCCAAGTGGCAGTGTTTTAAATCAATCGAGCTCGGAAGTGCTGGATACAACCACAGGATTTGTGTGGCAACGCGCTCTTTCGAATTTTACTCCGACTTCCAGTTTGGCCGAAGAATATTGTGATATGCTAAGACTAGGTGGGCACAAGTGGCAGTTGCCGAGCATCAAGCAGTTGGTGAGTTTGGTAGATTACGATCAAAATGCACCAAGCCTGAACTCGTCTGTTTTCCCGAATTCATCGGTTACATCTTGGTCTTCGACGCCCTCTGGCCCTGTCAGTCATCTGTGGGCCGTTCACTTTCAAAGAGGAACAGCAGAGGTGTTGAACGAAACGGTTGAGGCATCGGTTCGTTGCGTTCGTTAATCTACGACGCATTGTGCCACAAACACGGATTGTCCCACAGATGGGCCGTATTGTTCAAGTGGGCAATGCCGAGGATCTTATCGATTGACAATGTCGGGAGAAACTCTTCATTGCAGCAACCGTAGCCATTGCCTTTCTGCAAGATTTTGTGTCCCGCCAGCTCCGGCAAAGAGTGTGCCGAGTGGCTGGTGGATAGGGGCTCTATTTTTCGACAGCTGTCCCTTCTCCAACTCTTCTCATTGTGTCTTTGCCCTGTCGTTCTCACATTTGGTGCTAGAATGGAGGCTTGGTTTAGTTCGAAGGGGCTATCGATTTCGATGTGCGATAAAGAGTGGGATCGCTACGATTGTAGAAGGGTTCCTGTGAAAGATGCAGAACATTTGTTGGAAGTTCGAATTGGGGTTTATGATTACAATGCAAGTGAGCAGCGAAAATTGATGACTGAAGATGCGCCAAAGACGCCAGAGTTTGTCAAATATGTGATTAGAATCGAGTTTCGAGGGCCAAGGCGTTATTCGACGGGTCCTAAGATGGAAAGAGTCGAGGATTAATTCATGAAAAATCCATGGATGCCTTATTCTGTATTTTTTCAGCACGGTTTCCATGCTTTTATTGTCCTCCAGAGTCATTGTTCTTAGACATCGACTCGGGTAGCAGGCACCCTAAGAAGCCAAGTCTAGAGAGTTAGTTTGGGAATGACCTGAAGCAGAAGTTCTGAAAAGCGTTTCGAGGCTTTCTGGCCTGCTAAGGTGACTTCTGCATGGCTTAAGGGTGAGTTGGATAAGCCGGCAGCCTGATTGCTGATGCAGGAGATTCCCAAAACTTCCAGGCCCATATGACGAGCCGCGATGGTTTCAAATACCGTACTCATCCCGACTGCATCCGCTCCGAGCGTCTTCAGCATTCGGACTTCCGCTGGAGTTTCGTAGCATGGCCCTAAAAGACCCGCGTAGACTCCTTGACGCAACGAAGTATCGGCTTGGAGCGCTAAATCGCGCAAGCGTTTGGAATAGGCTTCGCTCATATCTGGAAAACGAGGTCCGAGTTCGGAGCGATTCGGGCCCAGGAGAGGGCTGTCGCCGGTCAAGTTCAGATGATCCGTGATGAGCATTAAGTCTCCCACGTTAAAATCTGGATGGATGCCGCCAGCGGCATTGGTGATGACGAGTTTTTCGATGCCCCAGGCTTTTAGCACACGAATCGGGAAAGCAACCTGCTGGGCTGTGTAGCCTTCGTAACGATGAACACGTCCTTGCATGAGAAGCACGGGAGTGCTGGCAATATAACCATGAACGAAACGGCCCGAGTGCCCTTCGACGGTCGATTTTGGGAAATCACGAATCGCTCCGTAAGAGAGAGAGTCTGAATGGCTTAGACAATCCGCAAATTCGCCAAGCCCAGAACCCAAAATGACAGCCACCTGAGTCTTTGGGAAAGGAGATTCGATGATTTCTTCGTTCATCTCAATGGCTCATGGAAGCAATAAAATCGGCGTTGCTCTTCGTGCCTTTCATGCGGCTGAGCAAGAATTCCATCGAATCAATGACGTTCAAAGGATGCAGAAGCTGACGCAAAACCCAGACACGATTAAGCACGTCTTTGTCCAACAGATGCTCTTCTTTACGAGTCCCCGATTTGTTGATGTCTAGGCAAGGGAAGATGCGCTTTTCCATCAACTTGCGATCAAGTACGATTTCGGAATTTCCGGTTCCTTTGAATTCTTCAAAGATCACTTCATCCATGCGGCTTCCCGTATCGATCAGCGCTGTGCTGATGATCGTTAACGAACCGCCTTCTTCAACGTGACGAGCCGCTCCGAAGAAGCGCTTGGGTTTGTGAAGTGCGTTGGAGTCGACACCGCCGGACAGGATTTTGCCGCTTGGAGGAACCAGGGTGTTGTAAGCTCGCCCAAGGCGCGTGATATTGTCGAGCAAGATCACGACATCTTTCTTCATTTCCACCAGTCGTTTGGCCTTCTCAATGGTCATTTCGGCGACTTGAACATGACGCTGAGGGGGCTCGTCAAAAGTTGAAGCAATAACTTCGCCTTTGATGTGGCGCCGCATGTCTGTCACTTCTTCCGGTCTTTCGTCAATGAGCAAGACCAGCAACGTCACTTCCGGGTGATTGGTGGTAATCGCGTTGGCAATATCTTGCATCAAAACCGTTTTACCGGCTCTGGGTGGAGCCACGACCAAGGCACGTTGACCTTTTCCGATCGGGCAAAATAAATCGATAATGCGGGTGGAATAGTTCGTGGGCAGCGTTTCCAACTTGAAACGCTGGTTGGGGTAGAGGGGGGTCAGGTTATCAAACGAGACTTTGTTACGGTGTTCCGCATGGGTAATGGAGTTGATGGTTTCGAGTTTCAACAACGAATAATAACGCTCTTTTTCGCTCGGAGGGCGGATCTGACCTCGAATCGTATCGCCCGTTCGAAGCCCGTAAGCTCGAATCTGAGACGGAGCCACGTAGATATCGTCGGCCGAAGGCTCGTAGTTGTAGGCGGGCTCCCTCAGAAAGCCATAACCTTCCGGAAAGGTTTCTAGAGTGCCTTCGCCAAAAATAGCACCGTGATGAGCGGCTTGCCATCTGAGGAGAGCAAACACCATATCTTGCTTGCGCAGTAATGCATCGAAATCAATGCCGATCAAAGTTGCCTTGGCTTGCAAGTTCTCAATTTTAGCGTGCTTGAGTTCCGATAAATTCATCGCCTCGATATCGGGATTGACATCGGGGACCGAAATAGGAGTCGGTCGCTCTGTTGGCTTTTCCGATCGATTGTGATTGTGATGGGGGCGACTCTTCCGTTTGGTCTCGCTCATTGACCGGGTATATGGCTATTTTGCGCCAGGGCGTCAAGGGCCGTCTGGCCCTCTATTTTGCTGAAAGATTTTTTAAGCATGATTCAAAATCAGATCCACGAGCGTGCGAACACCAAAGCCGGTTCCGCCCGTGCTCAAATAGCCTTGATCTCGATCGTTTCGAGCCGGCCCAGCGATATCCAAGTGCGCCCAAACGGTTTTGGGTTCGATGAACTTCTGCAAGAAAAGAGCTGCAGTAATCGCTCCCCCGTAGCGCTCTCCTGTGTTTTTTAGATCGGCGATGGGGGTCTTTAATTGATCATACAAACTGTCTTCCAGGGGCAAGCGCCAGAAAGCTTCGCCCGTAAAACGAGCACTGTCGAGCACGCGAGCGCTGAGTGGGTCATCGTTTGAAAAAAGACCCGCCATGGTGGGTCCCAGGGCAACCATGCAAGCTCCGGTGAGGGTGGCAATATCGATCAAGACATCCGGTTTGTCGACTTCTTGAGCATAGTGAAGGGTATCTGCCAGAACCAGTCGGCCTTCTGCATCGGTGTTGTTGATTTCTACGCTCAGGCCTTTTCGAGAGACGATAATATCCCCGGGGTGGTAAGATCTGGAGTCCACTCCGTTTTCGACGCAAGCGAGATAGCCGGTGACAGCGATTTCAGGTTGGAGAGCCGCCATGATCTTCATGGTTCCCAGAACGGCTGCCGCGCCTGACATATCTGTTTTCATGTGCAGCATGCCATCGGAGGGCTTCATGTCGAGCCCGCCGGAGTCAAAAGTGACTCCTTTGCCAACCAAAACCCAATGCTTCTTGGCTTTCTTCGAAGGTTTGTAGCTGAGTTTAATCACACGAGGCTCTGCAAAATCGGAAGATCCACGCCCGACCGCCAAAAGCAGATGGAAACCTTCTTTTTCAAGGGCTTTCGGGTCTAGAATCTCAACTTGGAGTCCCCCCGTCTTGGCTTCTTCTT
Organism: Myxococcaceae bacterium; assembly: GCA_016000045.1. Lineage (NCBI taxonomy): Bacteria > Pseudomonadati > Myxococcota > Myxococcia > Myxococcales > Myxococcaceae > Myxococcaceae bacterium. The sequence goes on from JAECQY010000001.1 coordinate 156,354, forward strand.
GAGCCGCTTTGGCCATCGCTGCTGGGTTCATGAGGGTTGGGCCCTCGTTGATGAGATCTCGAGCGCATCGAACACCGGCTGCGATCGCTTCTCCAACAGCGATTTCTTTTTGGGCGTTCTTGGCTGGCGTGAACAGGGTGATTTCTTCGACGCAAGTTTCTGTTTTTTGGCTGAGGTGACGATCAAAGCGATACAAAGCCAACGAAGCTCCTTCGACGACAGCCTGCACCGAGGCTTTAGGCGCTAAAACCAGGCCAAGCTGAACAGCTTGCTTATCTTGTGCGATTTTTGCCGCACTGGCGGCCCATTTTCGGTAAGAGTCCGGAGTGAGCTTGGCTTTTTCGCCCAATCCCACCAGTGCCATCGCTCGAGGGCCTTTGTCTGGGTGTGTGTAAAAGAGTTGGCCGAGTTTGCCCTGGAATCCTTCAGCGGTTGCTCTGGGCTCGATGGCATCTCCCTCACAAACACCGTAAACGAGCAAATCAAGTTTTTTAGATTCTGGTTTCTTCAACGAAGTCGTGAATTTCATATTCGATCGATTACGAAGCTTGGAGAGGGTGGTCAAGGAAAATTAAAACGCGCCTTGACAATTAAGCTGAGGCTTGGGAATCAGCGCCTATGTTGACTGCGGAAGAGACGGCTCAGATTGATCGCGAAATCACCAAGTTTCCAGTGCGTCGCTCCGCGTGCTTGGAGGCTCTCGGCGTCGTTCAAAAGCATCGGGGTTGGGTCAGCGATGAAGCCTTGAAGTCGGTTGCCGATTATCTGGGGATGTCTGCTACTGAGCTGGACGGCATCGCAACCTTTTACAACCTGATTTATCGAAAGCCTGTCGGCAAAAAAGTGATTCGAATTTGCGAGAGCGTGACTTGTTTTATCTTAGGCTACGATCAGATCCGAGCTCAAATTGAGGAAGAACTGGGGATTAAGCTCGGTCAAACAACGCCCGATGGCGAGTTTACGCTCTTACCAACGCCGTGCTTAGGCACGTGCGACAAAGCGCCGGCGATGATGATCAACGATGTCTTGCATCGAAACCTTAGGAAGGAAACAATCGGACCGATTCTGAGAGAAAAGCAAAACCCACCTGCCTAATTGGGTATAGAATGTTGACAATAGGTAAAGTATTGTCCTAAAATAAGTATTTATTTGACAAACGAAAAAAGGATAAATGTGAATTATTTTAGATTCGATTTGAAGGAACAAGAATTGTTTGATTCTTTAGAAAGAGGCGAGTGGAGGCCCGTAGAAAATCAAAACGAAGAAATTGCGATGGTTCAGTCTGCGGCTGAGAATTTTATGAAAAAAGAGGCCCGCATTAATATTCGGGTTTCCAAATTTGATCTGAACCGAATCAAACGCGTTGCAGCGCACGAAAGACTCCCCCTATCCGCATAAGAAATGAGTTTAGGTTCTTTGTTTAAATCATTTCAAACCGGAACGGCTCTAGGCTGGTTTTTCCTCGAATGAACTAGTTCTCTTGAATATCCAATTGTATACCATTGCCTTCGGCAACGAGATTCCACAGCCCTGTTTGCTTGATTTTGCGCTTGAGTGCCTTTTTGGGTTTTTTGGGAGGATTTTGTTGAGTCAATTTTGCAATATCCAGATACGCCAGAGCTTCCGGTGAAAGTCCCGAGATTTGAATGGCATTGCCTTCAGCATACAGATTGTGAGTGCCTTCCTGGGAAACGGCTTGGCTTAAGTGAATGGCATCCAAAATAGGCGATGGTTTCCTCAATTTAAAAACAATGGATATGGGCTTTTGATAAAGCTCTGAATCCAAGTCCGTCAGAACGGTTTTTTGTTCTAGGGTAGGTTTGGGTACTTCTTTGCGCTCGATGATAAATCCTGATTCTTCAAAGGCTCGCCGGTATTCCTCAAGCGAGCGATGGAATACGATAAACTCTTCGTTCTCGCATTCTTTGGGAAATCCTTTCACCTTAATATGCTGGACGTGCTGCTCAAAATACAGCCTCGATATTCGGTGAGCCATGACACCTTCTACTTCACCGGGGACCGCTGGTTCGAGCGGAAATGCCGGATGCAAAATGACGATGATGGCGATCCCGCCTGTTTTGAGGACTCGAAAAGCCGCTGCCAGAGCTGCTCGGTAGTCTGACAAATCCATCAAGACGTAGTTCGCAACGACAGAATCAAAGGTTTCAGGAGCTTGAATGGATTCCAGTATGCGAGCATCGTCCATACGAAAATCAACCCGATCGCCATTGCCACTGTCTCCATAGCCTCGAGCGATTTCGATCATGGCAGGCAAATCGACCCCCACGACTTTGCTGGCTCCTAATTGGCGTATCCGTCGAGATAAGTATCCATTGCCACATCCGATGTCTAAAACGGTTTTTTGAGTCACGTCTCCCAGCAGCTCTAAGAGTTTGGGGTCTGACAAATGAAAGCGATTTCGATCCCCCTCGCCATTGGGTCCCACAAAGACATCCCAACAATGCGCTTTGCGCTCCCAACTAGCTTGATTAGAAGGGTCTGGAACAAATGCCAAGGCACCGATTGTGAGGTAGAAGGCAGAGAATAAGAACTGTGTATTGGTAAACAACGTGCTGACCTCTTTCGTGACAAAAATAAAATTTTGTCATGAGGCGGATCTTTGGCTGACTACTCAAAAGTCGAATTCGCGTCAATAAGTTGATTGATTTTCCTGCTGAGCAATTTCTGGAGCGAGAAACGGGGCTCGAACCCGCGACCTTGAGCTTGGGAAGCTCACGCTCTACCAACTGAGCTATTCTCGCGAACCAGGTTCCTTAGACCGATTTCGAGAGAATCTGTCAACCCTTGGCATCTCAAAAGCCGGATTGACAAATTTTGAAATGAATAATATGTATTTTTATTCATGAGTTCGAATAAGTTTAAAATTCTGCTTCTCTTGCTGTTGTTTGCTTGCTCGAAATCAAAAGACCGCGAATCAACTTTGATCTTCTGCAGCAATTTAAGTTACCCTCCTTATGAAAGCGTCGCTCAAGATGGTCGTCCAGAAGGCTTCGATATCGATGTGGCCAATGCCCTGGCCCAAAGGCTTCAGAAAAAATTACTTTTTAAGGAATTAGCGTTCGACTCTCTCATACTCGGTTTGCAGCAGGGAAAATGTGATTTTGTGATGGCTGGGATGTCCATGACTCCGAGTCGACAAAAAGAAATCACGATGATCCCTTATCAAGGGCAACCCTCCAAAGCTTACTACTTGTTGTTTTGGGATCACATTCCAGCCGGCGTGAAATCGTTGGCAGATATCCGTACCCTAGCCAACAACACGGTTGCGGTTCAGGTGGGTACCTGGATGGAGAATTACGTTCAAGCATCGCCTGGAATCACCTCAAAGGCTTTAGATACGACTTCAGAACTGCTGATGGATATTCAATATAGAAAATCGTCGACAGCTTTTTTAGAACCGCATATTGGCAGAGAAGTACTCGCCAAAGAACCGCGTTTGAAATATCTGGAAGTAGCCTTGCCGGAAGCTGAGTGGAGATTGGGCAATGGGATTGGAATCAAGAAATCCAATGTTAAGCTGGCTTCTGAAATCCAATCAGCAGTTGATTCCTTAAAAAAGAGTGGCGAATTAACGGAGATGGAGAGAAAATGGTTCAGAACCCCATGATAGCCTCTGCGCTGCCTTTACTCCTGAAAGCCTCTTTCATCACCTTGCAAGCAAGCGCTCTGGGTGCTGTTTTGGGTTCGATGGGAGGCCTCCTTTTCGGAATTGCGAACTGCGACCGGCTTCGAATTCGTGGGGTATCTTCCTGCATTGCTTTTTATGTGATGCTGATCCGAGGGACGCCTCTGTTCATTCAGTTGTTGATCATTTACTTTGCCCTCCCGGAAGCCTTAGGCATGGATATTCCCTCCTTAGCGGCAGGGGTGATCACGCTGGGGCTTAATTCATCAGCCTATCTATCGGAAATTATGCGAGGAACGATCAATGCACTTCCAGCGGGTCAGTGGGAAGCGGCTGAAGTTCTTGGATACTCGCGTTGGCAAACGTTGCGCCACGTTATTTTGCCTCAGGCTTTGAGACAAGGATTACCAGCGATTGCGAATGAGTTTTCGACCTTGATCAAAGAAAGCAGCATTTTGATGGTGATTGGGGTTCCTGAGTTGGTGAAAACAAGTCGAGACATTGTCGCACGAGAACTGAGGCCCATGGAGATCTACGCGATGACCGCCGTGATCTATCTGTTGATGACCAGTGTGGTGGCTCTTGTCACGCAACGACTGGAGAATCGCTCATGAATCGAATGGTTGGAAAGCAAGTCGCTTTAGCGTATCCAGGAACGGGTTATTCCGTCTTAAAAGGCGTGAATTTTGAGATTCCCAAAGCTCAGATCACTCTTTTTATGGGTAAAAGTGGTTCCGGAAAGACCTCTTTATTGCGATGCATGGCGGGTTTGGTCCATTGCTCGGGCGAGATTACATGGGATGGAAAACCAATCCAGACGCTCTCCAAAGCAGAACGAGCCCGAAGCATTGGTTTTGTGGCGCAGCAACTCAATCTGTTTCCCCATTTAAGTGTTCTTGAGAATTGCACTCAGCCCCAAGAGATTGTGTTTCTGCGTAAACGGGAAGAAGCGCTTCTGAAGGCCAAGGCTGTGTTGGCTTCTTTGGATGTGCTGCATTTGGCAGACCGAAAGCCCGCGCAGCTTTCAGGCGGACAAAGTCAGCGCGTCGCGATTGCCAGAGCCTTGTGTATGGATGCGCAAGCCTTGTTGCTGGACGAGCCCACCTCGGCTCTCGACCCCGAAAGCACACAAAAACTCAGAGAACTACTGGCTACTTTAATCGCGAAGGGCATTTCCATTGTCATTTCGACCCACGATATGTCTTTTGCTCGGAACGTTTTTACACACGGTTATTTTTTGGAAAATGGGCAAATAGCGAAAGAATCGGACGATCGAATTCGGGAGTACTTGGAGCATTGAGACAGGACCTTCGCATCCAGCATTTGCTTGAATTGCTCAAATCATCGGCTTTTTCAAGCCATGAAGAGATTCTATTCGCCTTACAACAGCGCGGAGTGCAGGCGACTCAGGCGACGCTTTCTCGAGATTTAATGCGATTGGGGATTCGCAAAATGCATGGCGCGTATCGATTGCCTGCCCATGCAAGCGCGATCCAGATCAAATCGGCCGGTTCCAACTTGTTGGTGGTTCAAACTCCGCCAGGCCACGCTCCGGCTTTCGCTGCCCGAATTGATGCCTGGGCGCTTGAGGGTCTAGTCGGAACACTCGCGGGCGATGATGCGATTTTCATCGCTTGCTCAGACGCCCGCACTCAAAACCAGATTCACAAGGCCCTCTTGGAGCAGCTCTAACATCTGAGCCCATCTGACATCTACAGCAATGACGATGCTCTAGCTTTTGACAATTAAGACAGATCCAGTAGAAGGATAGGTCGACGCATGCAGCAAATTCGTAACTTTTCCATCATTGCCCACATTGATCACGGCAAAAGCACCCTAGCGGATCGCATCCTTGAATTCACAGGGGCTCTGCAGAGCCGAGAAATGAAGGAACAGTTCTTGGATAAAATGGAACTGGAACGTGAGCGTGGGATTACCATCAAATCCCAAGCAGTTCGATTGAGTTACGAAGCCAAAAATGGCCAGACTTATCTGTTTAACTTAATCGATACACCGGGGCATGTAGATTTTGGCTATGAGGTATCGCGTTCGCTCTCTGCTTGTGAAGGGGCGCTCTTAATTGTCGATGCTTCGCAAGGCGTTCAGGCTCAGACGCTCGCGAATGTTTATCTGGCTTTGGACAATCATCTGGCCATTGTTCCGGTGATTAATAAGATTGACCTGCCAAATGCTGACCCAGAACGAGTTCGAAAAGAGATCGAAGAGGTCATCGGTATCGATGCTTCTGACAGCGTGCTGGCTTCAGGGAAAACCGGCCTTGGTATCGAAGATGTGCTGGAAGCGGTGGTTCAGCGAATTCCTCCTCCGTCCGGGTCGATCGACGCTCCTTTGCAGGCGCTGATTTTTGACAGCTGGTTTGACGTGTATCGAGGAGTCGTTGTTCTCGTTCGCGTGGTTCAAGGCGAAGTTGTTCCTGGGCAAAATATCCGTTTGATGCACAATGGCAAAGAGTTTTTGGTTCAGGAAGTGGGGGCTTTTACACCGCATCCTGTCAAATTGAATCAACTTTCTTCGGGAGAAGTCGGTTTTATCATTGCGAACATCAAAGTCGTCACCGATGCCAAAGTGGGCGATACCATCACGCGAGTGGATCAACCGGCTTTAGAGCCGGTCAAAGGCTTTAAAGAAGTGAAACCGATGGTGTTTGCAGGGATTTTTCCAACAGAGAGTTCGGATTACGAGAATTTGCGCGATGCTCTGCAAAAGCTTGTCTTGAACGATGCAGCCTTGGTGTTTGAGCCGGAGACCAGTCAAGCGCTTGGCTTTGGGTATCGCTGTGGCTTTTTGGGTCTTTTGCACATGGAAATTGTGCAAGAGCGGCTGGAACGCGAATTTGACCTGGATTTGATTACAACGGCTCCGACCGTGATTTTCAAAGCGTATTTGAAATCCGGTGAGGTTATTCGAATCGATAACCCCTCTAAAATGCCTGAAGCCACGCGGCTAGATTATCTGGAAGAGCCTTTTGTCAGCGCTCACATCCATGCTCCAACGGATTATGTGGGAGCCATTATTACTCTGTGTGAAGAACGCCGCGGTGAGCAACAAGGAATTGATTACCCGAGCCCGACTCACGCGGTGGTTCGTTACGTGATCCCGATGGGCGAAATCGTGTTTGATTTCTTTGATCGCTTAAAATCCTTGAGTCGTGGGTATGCGAGCTTGGACTATGAGCTCGAAGGGTATCGACAGTCTAAGCTGGTCAAGGTTGATGTTTTGCTGAACGGAGACTCGGTGGACGCTTTGTCTTTGCTGGTTCATAGCCAGTCGGCTCACAAGCGAGGCAAAATCATCTGCGAAAAGATGAAAGAGATCATCCCAAAGCAACAATTCCAAGTGGCGATTCAGGCAGCCATTGGAGGGAAGATTATTGCGCGTGAAACGATTTCAGCTTTGAGAAAAGATGTCACTGCCAAGTGCTATGGAGGGGATATCAGTCGAAAGCGAAAGCTGTTAGAGAAGCAGAAGAAGGGGAAAAAGCGCATGCGACAGATCGGGAAAATCGAAGTTCCGCAAGCAGCGTTTTTATCTGTGCTAAAAATTGATTAGGAAGAAAAATGAATTCATACTTTAAACCCGGCCGAGTGATTGCGTTTCTTTTAAGTTCGACCCTTGTATTTGTTGTTTGGGGAATGATTTTTCAACCGGGTGGGCTTGGAGCAAACGTGTTGCTCGCCTTGGTGGTTGCGGGGATGATCATCTACAACAGCACGAAAAATCTAGGCGCGTTCCTCGATGACTTGCTGTTTGAGGGCGGATCACGAGAAAAAGCCTTTTTGATGCGACGGGCACGGAATGAGCTGAAGCTTTACCGTGAAAAGCTTTGCAAAGCTTCGCGCAAGCGTCGATCGCAATTGCGGGATGCCATGTCCCAATTTGAAAAGGCCATGAACGAGCTCGAAGCTCATATCTTAGGTCCTCGTCCCAACCTAAAACATGTTCGAGACTCAATGGCTTTGGTAGACGAAACCGCCAAAGCGTTTCTCGGAAAGTTGCCCCGGAAAGGACTGATCGGTGGATTTGAGTCTTTGGCGATGGCGCTGTTGGGGGCGATGGCTTTGCGTATCTTTTTGGTCGAGCCCTTTCAAATTCCTTCGGGTTCCATGATTCCCACTCTTTTGGTGGGAGACCACTTGTTCGTGTCCAAGCTCAGCTATGGAATCATGAATCCTTTATCGAGCAAACCGTCTTACTGGCTGCGATGGGCTCAGCCCAAACCCGGTGATGTGATGGTTTTTACAGCGCCTGATTACGTTCCCAGTAATGCCGGTGCGACTTGGATCAAGCGCGTGATTGCTGGGCCAGGTCAAGAGATCTACATCAAGGACAGCCAGGTTTTTGTGGACGGAACGCCTTACCCGCATACACAACCAAACGAGTTGGTGCATTATTACGACTATTACATGAGCTACAACCTGTGGCGTGAGGAGGCCGCGCTTTATACGAAAGAGCAGGTCCCAGGAAGTGCGAATCACCCGATTTATATGGCGAATCCGGAGGAAAATTGGCCAGTTGCCGATCAGCCGCTGCTGCCTGGTTTAACGTGTGAAGCGCAGCGGTGTGTGGTCCAAGAAGGGCATGTGTTTGTGATGGGAGATAACCGTGGCGGTTCTATGGACAGTCGCTATTGGGGGGCACTCCCGATTGAAAGCGTGAAAGGCAAAGCCTTATTTGTCTGGATGAGTGTCTATGGTCGAGAGCCATCCGTTCAGTTGGGGAGCTTCTCATTGCCCCAGTTTCGCTGGTCTCGGTGGTTCAGCTGGATTCATTGATGCTCAAACATGGCTGGACGGATCGAACGATTCGGGTTCGTCTTGTCTGATCATCTCATCAAAACATACGCGGCTCTATGCGCCGCTTTTGCTCTCACGATCGTGACCGGAAATTTGGTTTACCAAAAATTTGTTTATTTTTCTTTTCCGTTCTATGTGTTTGAGCTTTCGGTTGGGGCCATCTTGTACCCTTTCACCTTCATGATTTCCGACTTAACAACGGAATTCTTTGGAAAGGCGAAGGCGCGCTATTGCGTCACTCTTGGGCTAGCCATAAACCTCGTCGTCGCGTTGGTTCTCTTGGGCTTGGATCGTTTGCCAGCAACCTCTTGGTCGACCGTTTCGGATAGCACATTTCACCAAGTCTTCGGTCATACGCCTTATGCATCGGTTATTTCGGTGTTCGCAGCTTATGTGTCACAACGTTGCGATATTTCCATTTATTGGTTCGTGCGGCACAAAACTTCTTGGCTGCCTCTGGCGAATTTTTGCGCGATGAGCCTGTCGTTGCTGGTGGATACCTGCATCGTGGTTTCCATTCTAAACCTTCTCCACCTTATTCCACTGGGAAAGGCTTTGACGATCGTTGCGAATGCTTACCTGTTCAAACTCTTATTAAGCGTTTTAAACGTCCCCATTTTTGCTTTCACCACGCGATGGATCCGCAAACACGTATTTACACATTAAATTTGAAGTGCATCACATCGCCGTCTCGAACGACGTAATCCTTGCCTTCGAGTTTGATGGCTCCAACTGCCCGGCAGCCTGATTCGCCTTGATGCTTCACAAAGTCTTCCCACCAAATAACGTCTGCCTTGATGAAACCACGTTCGAAATCCGAATGAATGACCCCAGCGGCTTGTGGCGCTTTCATGCCCGCCCGAATGGTCCAGGCGCGAACTTCTTGCACCCCGGCGGTTAGGTAGGTCTGCAGATTTAAAAGCTTAAAGGCTGCTCGAATGACGCGATCCAAGCCGGAGACTTCCAGTCCCAGATCCTTCAAAAATTCCGAACGCTCTTCGGTCTTTAAGTGAGCCAACTCTTCTTCGATTTTGGCACACACGACGACCACTTGATCCCCTCTTGAAGCGGCTAAATCGCACAAGGCCTTCAAGTGCGGGTTGGATTGCGTATCAAAGCCATCTTCATTCACGTTCGCGACAAACAAAGTAGGTTTTGCTGACAAGAGATGCATGTCTCGATAAGCATGGCTTAAGTCGTCGTCTTCGCGATGAAACACAAAGCTTCGGGCAGGTAAGCCAGCGTTTAGATGATTGAGTAACCCTTCGCACAGGCTTTCTGTTTTTTTGGCTTTAGCATCTTGCCCTCGTGCTGCTTTCCGTGCGCGCTCGAGCCCTTTGGTGCAAGAATCAAGGTCCGCCAAGATGAGTTCGGTTTCAATGGTGCTGACATCTCGTACCGGATCCACAAAATTTTCCACATGGATGATATTTTCATCTTCAAAGCAACGAACGACATGGCAAATGGCGTCTGTATCGCGAATGTGACTTAAAAATTTGTTTCCAAGTCCTTCGCCTTGGCTGGCTCCACGAACCAATCCTGCAATATCAACAAAGGTCATGGATGCGGGTAGAATCCGTTCTGGATTCACGATATTGGCCAAAGCCGTTAATCGAGAATCTGGAACATCGACCACTCCGACATTCGGCTCGATGGTACAGAAAGGATAATTCGCAGACTCCGCTTGGGCCGAAGTTAAGCAATTAAAAAGCGTGCTTTTTCCAACGTTGGGCAAACCAACAATACCACAGGAGAGTGCCATAGGGGAGGCAGACTAATACACAATCAGCAAACCCGCAAGCCGAGCAAGGCGAAACCAATGCAATCGCAAAGTCGAATGTCTTGGGATGGATCTTCCCTCTCCCAACAGGAGAGGGTGGTTAACCGGGTACATGGGTAACACATTCAACATCCCATTGGATTGTGTATTTGAGAACGTCTTGCTAGCAGACGATTCCATGAAGCTTTGGGCATTAGCGATGAACCAACCCGCCACAATCCGTTCTGTGGATTGCCGAAGCGACTCCATTCGTCGTTTACAAGAGTTGGGCTTTTTTCCAGGCGCCTCTGTTTGCTTGATCCGCAAAGGGCTTTTGGGAAGCCCGCTGTTGTTTGAGATTTGCGAAACGCAGATTGCCATTCGCCGCTCAGAAGCCGATTGCTTTGAAGTTGAATACCCCTCAAAAGACTGATAGATTCGATGAGAATGGTTCTCAAAATGCAAGTTCTCTTAATCGGCAATCCCAACGCAGGCAAAAGCTCGTTGTTTGAGGCCTTGACGGGGGTTTGTGTGAAGATTGCGAACCATGCGGGGGTTACGGTTGAACAGCAAAAAGCTTGTTGTTGCCTTGGGGCTGAAAACCACGTTGAGTTTGTCGACCTGCCAGGGCTGTACAGTCTCGATGCTTTATCTCCGGAAGAACATCTGAGCGTTGATTATCTGAACCAACACTCGAACAACCTCATTCTGTTTGTCCTAGATTCCACGCATCTGAAGCGTAATCTTTATCTGTTGACGCAGTTGCTGGAGAAGGGAATGCGCCCATTGGTGGCTTTAACCCAAATCGATTTGGCTCAGAGTTTGGGGATTCGCATTGACATACCTCTTCTGGAACGCAATTTAGGATTGCAAGTCATGCCCGTGTCGGCCAAAACAGGCGAGGGTCTAAAGGAATTACAAGTTGCGCTCGCCAGAACAACGTTACATTCAAATTGAACGTGCCTTAAAAGACGTTGTCGTGCGCGAACATCGATCGAGCTACGACATCGATCGCATTCTTTTGCACCCTGTTTGGGGCATGCTTTGCTTGTCTTTGATTGTCATCGGACTGTTCTCGTCCTTGTTTGCGATGGGAAAACCGATGGCCGATTTTCTAGAGGATGGCATTGCCAGCCTGGGACGCATGGTGATGCCTTGGTTCTCAGAATTCCCCTTTCTCGGGTCCTTATTGTTGGAAGGAGTCTTTGGAGGAGTCGGCACTTTACTGGCCTTCGTGCCCTTAATTGGCCTTTTGTTTTTCATGCTGGGTCTTTTGGAAGAAAGTGGCTATTTGGCTCGAATTACATTTTTGCTCGATCGCATTTTACTCAAGTCTGGGTTATCTGGACGCGCTTTTGTACCGCTGATGTCTGGCTATGCCTGTGCCATTCCCGCCATTTTATCGACGCGGGTGATTCGGAACCCAGAAAGTCGGCTTATGGCTATTCTGCTCATTCCTTTTCTGTCTTGTTCCGCTCGTTTGCCGCTCTACACCCTGGTGATCGCGAACTTTTTTAGCCCGGTGGTGGGGTCCTTGGTGCTGGTCGGGCTGTACTTGCTTGGAGCCGTGGCTGCGTTTTTTTCAGGCTGCCTTTTGAAACGGTATCTTTTCAAAAATCGTTTCGAAGAGCTTATCTTGGAGTTGCCGCGTTATCGAGTGCCTCGTTTGCGGCCGATTCTTCGAGTCGTTTATCAAAGATTGATTGATTTTGTGGGGCAGGCTGGAACTCTCATTTTGGGAATGAGCATCGGCATGTGGGCATTGTTTCACTTTCCATTGGGGACCGACATGGAGCATAGCTGGGCGGCTACTCTGGGGCATTGGATAGAGCCTTGGATCAAGCCGATCGGATTTGACTGGAAATTGGGCCTGGCTTTGCTGGCTGCCTTTAGCGCACGAGAGGTCATGGTATCCACTTTGGGGGTGATTTACGGCGTGCACAGCGACTGGACCCAAAATTACACCCCGCTTCAGGCGACGTCTCTTTTGATATTTTTTGCTCTTGCCTTCCAATGCTTCAGCACGCTCGCCATTGTGCGCCAGGAAACCGGTTCGTGGAAATGGCCTCTGTTTCAGTTTGTTGGAATGACTGGCATCGCTTGGACCCTGTCTTTCCTCGTTTTTCAAGGTGGAATGCTTTTGGGTTTTGAGTGAATCTTTGCGGATTTTAAAAAAAACACCTTGACTTCAGGCGGCGGCTCTGATGATATACCCGGCGAATCCGATTCCGCGGTAGCTCAGCAGGTAGAGCAGGTGACTGTTAATCACCGGGTCGGCGGTTCGAGCCCGTCCCGCGGAGCCAAACTCCCTCATAGCGCTGAATATATCTTCTGGCCTTCAACTCGGACAGGCCTTGCCTCAGCGTATGCTTCCGTTAGACTGGGCAGATGAAGTGTCTTCCGGATAATCGCTGATTTTCCAATCTTGGTGCAAGACAACTGCGTCTACGTGGACAAAACACAGGATATTCACGGGCTTTTAACGGGCTCGGGTCGGCATTTTTTTCTTTCCAGGCCCCTGACTTTGAATGAACTCGGTTCCTTTGAAATCGAACACCTTCGGTTGCCGACTCTGCTCTTTCAAAGCGGTTATTTGACCATTCGAGACTATCACCCTAAAACCCAACACATTCATCTCTCCTATCCCAACAAAGAAGTTTCCGAGACCCTGTTGGAATTTGGCTCCTCTCCTGACAGGCAAAGACTCTATAGCTCCTTGGCAAATACTGGCTGAAGATCTGAAAGGCGCTTTGAGCGCCAACAACTTGGATGATTTTTGTTCTCGCCTCAAACCTTTCTTTGCCGATATCCCCTACGATTTGCCTATTCCCTTAGAACGCTATTACCAAACTGTGTTCTACATGCTGCTCAAATTTATGGGAGCCGAGATTATGACCGAAGAAAGAACCAATATGGGTCGAATCGACGCGGTTCTCCAGACGCCTACGCACACCTACGTGGTGGAGCTCAAAATGGGCCGATCTGCTCAGGAAGCCTTGCAGCAAATCCGGCAAAAACAATACGCTCAAAAATACCAACTCTCAGGCAAATTGGTTACGGCATTAGGGCTAGCATTCGATCCACAAACTAAAAACATTGTAGATCAAGCCTGGCAAGTGCTGTAGCGATTGGCGAAATCGGATGTTTCTGGATGGATCTCCCCTCTCCTGTTGGGAGAGGGTTCCTCGTATGAGAACAGCCCTCCTCGACGTTATCCAGCGGCGCGTCTATTGCAACAGAAGCAGGCATCTGATTTCTTGAAACATACGACTTGGCGATTGCTGTATTTCAGACGACCCCGTGAGGGGTTCAGGTGCCACAGCCCAGCCAGAGGAGGTTGCTGAAAGCAACAGACGCTGGGCTGGGTTGTTGGGGTTATTGGGATTATTTGGATTATGGGTTATCTAGGCCATTTAGGTTATCCCGACATTTGTTGGCTCGACCACATAGAGAATATGCTCACAAAGGGAGTTGTGATAAAAGCCACGATTGTTTGGACCGATTGGGTGAATCCATCCGATTGTCTGAATGAATTCGGTTGGTGAGTCCATCCGGTTGTTTCAACCCAGCCCAGCGTCTGTTGCTTTCAGCAACCTCCTCTGGCTGGGCTGTGGCACCTGAACCCCTCACGGGGTTGTCTGAAATACAGCGATCGCCAAGTCGTATGTTTCAAGAAATCAGATGCCTGCTCCTGTTGGGAGAGACGCGCTGGGTGATTTCGCGATTGCCCTGCGCAAGATACCGGCCCTCTTGAATCCTTGTGAATACGTCGGTACATACCACAAGTCTCAAAATTTATACTGTTTGGAATCGAAAATGAAATTATTTCTTTGGGCAATAGTCGGAGTGAGTTGTTTGGGTAGGGCTGAGCCGAAGCCTAATTTTCCCTGTGATTTGCCAATGCTTCGATTCTCCCTTTCATCTGTTTCGGAGCAAGCACTCCCAGAACCTGCGATTCCAGCGGTGGTGACCACGGTGACGCAAAATGGGGGTGCTGTATCTTCCGTTGTGAGCGCGATCACGGCGGTTGGCCCGACTCAAGTTGCTCAGACGGCTCGCTCTGGATTAAGCCTGGATTTACTCGCTTGCGACGACGGCCTGCCCATGCAGGAAGGTCCGCTGGATTGGGCAGATAGCCCCACCCAGCTATCTTTGGGTGAGGGTTCGCTTCAGTACCATACTGGAGCTGTTCTGGGGAACTGGGTTTTGATGGTGGGAGCGGTGGGCGTATGGAGTGGGGTTGCTTACAAGCTAGGTCCTGAGGCGGCGCAGTTTCCCGGGAGTTTGATACTGCCGGCCCTGCTTTTGATAGTTCCCACCGTGACTTCTTCGTTCACGCTGGCGCGAGATGGGGACAAGTCTTTACAAACAGCCGGCTCGGTCTCGATCCTGGTATCGCTGGCCAGCATCGCTGCGGTTGGCGTCAAGGTATGCCCTCGGTTTTTTAAGGCGCGCTGGGAAGACTATGAGCATGAATGGGTCGATTTATCCAACGCGCAAAGAGGTTGGGTGGCACGGTACGGCGAGTTGTTTGATACCTACGCCGCGGGCCGACAAGGCTATATCGTGGTTGAATTGTTGACTTCGGTAGGCGTGGGGACTCTTAAATCGTATCAGATTTTAGAACAAAACTGCCAGGAGTTGTTATGGGCAGGCATGGTTGTTTACGATGCTTATGCCATTTCGCAATTGGCTTTGCGTCCCAATCGCAATCGTCATGCTCAAATTTTTTACAGCGCCATCGCGACACTTCAAGCGACAGCCCTGACCTTGCAAGCCATTGTTTCCGTCTCCGCTTCCGAAGAAACACAAAGCAAAGTGAAAACCGTGACTCAATCGGTCGTGGTGGTGACAGAGTATATGATGATGATTAAGACCTTGTTTGACATGGGTTTGCGCGTCAAGAGTTGGTACGATCGATACTACCGGCTCCATTCGGTTTCACTTCCGAAGCAGTCTGCTGGGTTGTCCACCCCGCAGCAAAATACGCCGTTGGAGGAGATGCTATCGGTTGCTTTCGTACCGCCTTCGCAAGATACGTTGGTGGGTGAAATGCTACCCCTTGCTTGTGTACCGCTTTCGCTGGACTCCTTGGAGCCTATTGTTCCAGAGGCTTTGTCTCCGAGCGCATCGGTGTCGGGCGAAGAAAATTTGAAAGCGACTTTAGTCAGCGACTTTGGTTTCTTGGTCGAACAGAGCTCTTCAGTGGCTCCTGTGCCCAAAAGTTTAAATGAGGTCATTGCCGAACTGATGCAACAGGAGAGTGATCTTGAATAAACAATGGCTGTTTTGTTTGTTGTGGTTGTCCCGTTTTGGGTTGGCTGGATATTTCAATGTGAGCGAAGTGCAGGACTCCATGGCGAATGAAGCGCTTTTTCAGCTGATTTCGAATCAGACCTGGACTGTGAACCAACAACAAGCATTGATGTCGACGGGTCTTCGCGCTCTATTTCAATCGGTTTCGCCGCAAATCAAGTCGATGCCCGATTACACCGGGCAGTTTGTCGCAAATTGTTCGATTTTTCTGAATCTGCGCATCGAAGGAGTCGCTTGTGACGTGACGTCGGTCTCGACAGCGATGAAGCCGAGCGGTTATGATTTGAACTCGGCCCTTCGCTTGCCTCTGGAATACGCGACGCAGATCACACAAAGCGACATCATCTTGGTCAATCTTTACGCGGATTGGAGAGGTAAGACGACGGCTTACTCGGAGCAATATACGCTTGGTCCATTTGCTCGAATGCGAACTTGTACGTCAACGCTCAGCGTGACGGATTCACCCGAAACCCCAAGCGGTTTGCTGAGTTCGAGTGAGAGCCTCGAAGAGTCTCAAACAGCCGCCCCGAGTGTGTCCAAACCCTTCAGTCTTAGTCCCAATGTTCTGGTTTCGGATTCTCACAGCATGAGTTCTACGAGTTCTGGCAGTAGTGCGTCGGTATCACTTTTGGTTTCTTCAAGCGCGAGTTCATCCGGCTGGTTCAGCGAGTCCAAAAGCCTGACCGAAGCCTTATCACTCAGCCAGAGTTCAAGTATTCAGGTTTCGGACTCTCGCAGCATGAGTTCTACGAGTTCTGGCAGCAGTGTATCAGCATCGCTTTGGGTTTCTTCAAGCGCGAGTTCGTCGGGTTGGTTCAGCGAGTCTCAAAGCTTGAGCGAAGCCTTATCACCGAGCCAAAGCTTCAGCAAAATCCTTTCGGGGACTTGTAGTCCGAGTGTGTGGGGCAGTTGCTTGGGCAATTCTACGGGTTTGGCTTATATTTGGTCTGGTAGTGCCATTTATTCAAACCCAACCAATCAAGCATCGCGTTATACGACCCCTGCGTCCGGGGTTGTAGGAGATAGTTTAACCGGTTTGCAGTGGGAGCAAGCCGCAAGTAGTAGCACGATGACTTGGAGTGCAGCAGGGACCTATTGTGCGGGCCGTACGACGGGTGGATTGAGCGGCTGGCGTTTGCCAAACGTGGATGAGCTTCAAACTTTAGTGGACTACACCACCTCCAGCCCAAGTATTAACTCGGCCGCATTTCCCAGTACACCGAGTAACTATTTTTGGACCTCGACCCTCTACCAACCGAACCCAACTTCCGCGTGGCTCGTCTATTTCTTTCGTGGCGACGTCGGCTTCAGTGATATGAGCAATAATGGCTTTGTCCGTTGCGCGCGTTGAGGATGGGAGAATGAACAGGATGGGACTGTGAAAAAAGGTTGGCCAACTTGGGAAAGCGTCGATCGAGCTGCGGCTGCTTGCGCCAAGCGCAAGCGAAGCAGACCCGATGCGATTGTTTTTCGGGCCCGCTACACAGAAGAGGTGCTGGACTTGTGCCAGCGCATTCGATCGGGAGAATACCGGCCCTCCTCGGGGACGGTTTTCGTGACCGATCGCCCAAAGACTCGTGAAATACACGCCTCTCATTATCGAGATCGAGTGGTTCACCACCTGCTCCATGACCTGATTGAACCGCACTTTGAACAATCGTTTATTAAAGATTCGTACGCTTGTCGTAAAGGCAAAGGTTCTCATGCTGCGGTAGAAGCCTTGCAAAAACACATGCAGCGAGCGACCTGTTATGGCAAAATACGTGCTTATGCCCTGCATCTCGATATTAGAAGTTTTTTCTTCTCCATTCATAAACCCACCTTGCTGGCTATTTTGGAGTCGAAGCAATGGTTTCGTGAGCAGGCGGAATTGCGGCATTTGACCACTTTGGTGATCAATCACCCCACTGCGCTGCATGCGAAGCCCTTGGGGCCACCAAGCTCGTTTGAACGAATTCCTCCGTTGAAGCGGCTTGGAGCTTTGGGGGAGGATCGAGGACTCCCCATCGGCAATCTGACCAGCCAGTTGTTTGCGAATATCTACTTGGATGTCTTGGACCAGATGATCAAGCGTACTTTAGGGGCTCAATATTACGTCCGGTATTCAGATGATCTGGTCTTGTTGCACCGCGATGCGGATCAGCTCGCGAGCTGGAAGCAACAAATCATCGAGTTTTTGCAGCAAAGGCTAAAACTGGAGACGCATGAGAAAGCGCCAATTCATCCGGTGAGCGAAGGTGTCGATTTTGTCGGGTATGTCATTCGTCCTGCTTACAAATTGTGCCGTGCACGCGTGATTCGGCACGCTCACCAACGTATTACCGAGCTCGAAAAACCGCTACACCCTGAAGAACGAGAAGGTTATCAGTTCTGGCGAGTACGTCACAAGGACATCGAGGCTTTGCGTGCTTGTTGGGCAAGTTATGCGGGTCATTTGAAACATGCCAGTGCTTATCGAGTGGCTCAAAAGTTGCTCAAGCGGCACCCTATCTCTCAATTCTATTTGCGCTTTGAGATTGCGAAGCATGGAATTTCTGTGGCTCGGCGATTTGCTTTGCCTAAGATTGAGTCTTGTTGGAATCACCAAATCCATTCGTTGCATCAGAGCGTCTCGAAACCAGCGCTCCGATCGGCAGAGGGTTCTGCGGTGTTGTTGGTTCAAGTGGGTCGTTATGCCGAGTGTCCTTTGCAGAAGGATGCAGAGCGTTTGGAACTTCGTCGGGGCTTACCGTGGCGTCGCTTGCCTGAGATCATCGACCGAGCGGTTCAAAAGGGTCTGAAAGTGGCAGTGGCTGTTGAGTTTAAAAAATGCACAGGGCGTATTAGAGCTCGTTATTTGGCGTACTGGGTAGAACCCGTGGCGCGGCCGGTACTGCTTTCTGAAGGTTCTCCCAAGGCTGTGCAGTTGGAATTCGGGTTTTCATGAAATTTGCACTAGGTTGCCGAATCGCTTTACTCTTGAATATTGGCTTGCTCGCTTGGCCCTTGCTGGCCATTTGTCGTTATACCAATGAAAATGGAGCAGCTCTGACCCCGAGTGATCAGACCGTTCGAGACAGCGTGACAGGGCTAGTCTGGCAAAGAACTCAAGCTGCTTCGACCATGTCTCAAACGTCTGCAGCCAGTTACTGCGCGTCTTTGAATCTCAATGGCTTTTCATTCCGTTTACCGACGGTTCGTGAATTGTCCAGCCTCGTGGACTTCAATACCTCCAGTCCCAGCATTGACTCAACGGCTTTTCCGGGAACCTCTTCTAACTATTTTTGGACCTCGACTACTTACCAACCGATCCCAACTTACGCGTGGGTCGTCGATTTCTATGGTGGCTTCGTCGACTTCAATGCTATGGGCGGTGATAACTCTGTCCGTTGCGCGCGCTGAGGATGGGATGTTGACCCTTTGCCTCTTCGACCTTTTAAAAAGGAAACGGAAGACAAGGGGGGCGAGACAAGCTCATGATGGACGATACTCTCTGCCAATCGCTTGTCGTTTAAGGCAATTGAGCCGGGTCAATTAATCCAGCTTCGAGCTGCTCAATTTGCTCTCGCGGTAACTCGGTGGCGGTTGCGATAACAGACTTATCGAGCCCCAACTTTAAGAGTTTCACCGCTGTTTCTACCTTGGCCTCTGCTTTGCCTTTCTCCAATCCGATAGCTTTGCCTCTTTCGAGTCCGACGGCCTCTCCTTCTGCTTGCCCCTGCGCCCGTCCTTTTGCTTCAGCGCAGAGATAGTAGTCTTGTTCTGAGACGCTTTGTTTGAGGTAGCGCCAATACTCGTTGCGTTCGGCATCGGTCATCTTGAGGACTTGAAGGCGTTCAGCCACTTTGTCCATGCCTTTGGACTGAAAGTCTGCTCGGATTTGTTCGTTTTTGGCCATGTAAAGCCACTCATCGATTTCGCTTTGCACTTCATCGTTAAATTTTGGAATGCAAATGAAAAAATATTCTGGAAACACATTGTAGATATCCAAGTTTTTCGAAGCGCGAGTGGACAGATGCAGCGATACCGGGTTTTGGGTGTCTATTTCATGAATAATCGTTTGCCCAAAGGCCAAGGCGTGGTTCATCTGAGGGACTTCAAAATACAACAAGCTGATGTGAAAGACTTTCTTAATCTGGGTAAAATCTTGACCTAACTCGAGACTGTCGATGATTCTGCGGGAAGTGTTAAAACAGGCTTTATGAGCAAAGTGGGTGGTATAAGAACGTTCAATCTCAACCATGTATTTGACACCATTGGCGTCTTCTACCACCAAGTCTGCGATGCTTCGTTTTTGATTTTTGGCTTCTTTCTGGCTTTCTGGATCGATTAAGGCCTTAATCTTAACGGGTGGGTAACCCTCGGTGGCTAAAAGAGCGGATAAGAAACTTTCAATAATGTCATAATCGGCCTGGTTTTTGAGCAGGTACTTAATGGCATAATCGAAACTGACTAAGGGCTTCTCCATAGGTACTGTATAGCATATTCCGGGATTGAACTCAAGATGAGGAGCTTTTGTGAAACCCAGGCCTAGCCGTTTTTTAAGCGATTGAGGCTGTCGGAGATCTGGCCTTCGCGTTCTGCTAAGAGCGACTGCTGTTTGCGATATTGCTCTAGAATCTCGACTGGCGCTTTCGCAATAAAGCCTGGGCTTTGAAGCCGCTGTTCGAGACCTTTTCGCTCTTGAGTGATTTTCTCAAGCTCTTTTTGAAGCCGACGGGTTTCGGTCGCTAAATCGAGCAAGCCTTCCAGGGGAAGCACGATATCGTAGAGGCCATTCGTGTGAGTGGCCGCAAAGCGAGGAGTCGTGTAGTCTTGCCTTGTTCGGAAATCGACCGAATCCAAAAGAGCCAAGCGAAGCAGAGCTTCTTTTTGCTCGGCCAAGAAGTCCAAGTCGGCTGATTGCTCTGCTAGAATCACGGCTGAAAGACGCTTTTGAGCGGGCAAGTTCGATTCTTGTCTGGCGTTTCGAATCATGCCAATGACTTCTTGCAATTGAGCAAAGCTTTTTTCAGCCGCTGGGTCGAGATAAGCTCGATTGGCAACCGGAAATGAGGCAAAAGAACAAGTCCCTTCGGTGCCAGGCAAATGAGACCAAATTTCTTCGGAGACAAAGGGACAAAAAGGGTGCAAGAGCCGGACGCTGGTGGAGACCAGCTCAACCAAGATCGAACGAACGGCGGGAGAATCCATGCGAATCTTCGCAAGCTCGATGTACCAGTCGCAGACCTCGGTCCAGAAGAATTGATAAAGCGCATCGGAAGCGACGCTGAATTCGTAATGAGACAGGCTTTTGTCCACTTGCTCGATGACCTGTTGAAGGCGCGATAAAATAAAACGGTCTTCCAGCATGAAGAGCTCTTGGACTTGCGTGAGGGGCAGAATCGGCTCTGGGCCGATGCGCATGAGCACAAAGCGGGTGGCGTTCCAGACTTTATTCAAAAAGGCTCGATACCCAGAAACTCGAGGAATGGCGAGTTTGACATCTTGGCCTTGGCCCGACAGCATCGCCAGGCTAAGACGTAGACCGTCTGCACCGGAGGCAGGAATTCCGTCTGGGTAATCTTTTTTAAGGCCTTCTAAAACGTGATTGAGCATTTTAGGAGGAACCGGGTAATTTTTGGTTTTGACCAACAAGTCTTCCAGAGAAATCCCTTCGATGACATCGATGGGGTCGATGGCATTGCCCAGAGATTTCGACATTTTTCGGCCGTGAGCGTCTCGTACCATGGCATGCAAATAGATATCCCGAAACGGAACTTGCCCCATAAAATGCAAGCCAAACATCATCATGCGGGCCACCCAAAAGAAAAGAATGTCAAACCCCGTTTCCAGCACGCTGGTGGGGTAGAAGGTTTTCAGGTCGCTGGTTTCATGAGGCCAACCGAGTGTTGAGAACGGCCACAAAGCGGAAGAAAACCACGTATCCAAGACGTCTTCTTCTTGGCGATAGCGCTCTGGGCCAAATTTTTTGACGAGATCCTCACGGCTCGCGACGGAAATTTCACGCATTTCAGCATCGCTTAAGGAGTTCAAATCTCGATCCCCAAGCTTTTGCAGGTCGTAATAGACCGGAATGGGGTGTCC
This sequence comes from Myxococcaceae bacterium, assembly GCA_016000045.1. Taxonomy (NCBI): domain Bacteria; kingdom Pseudomonadati; phylum Myxococcota; class Myxococcia; order Myxococcales; family Myxococcaceae; species Myxococcaceae bacterium. The sequence goes on from JAECQY010000001.1 coordinate 177,955, forward strand.
CCACCAAAGTTGACGCGAAATGCACCAATCTTGGATGTTCAAGAGAAAATGGTCGTAGGTTTTTTTCCAGCTTGCAGGCAAAATCCGAGTTTCGCCATTCTCAACCGCTTGATAGGCTTTTTGAGCCATCGAGTCCATGCGAATAAAGTATTGTTTGCTGAGCATGGGCTCAATATCTTCCCCAGAACGTGAGGATACCGAGACTTTGTGTTCGATGCTTTGAGCCCCTCGAACAAGACCCAACGCTTCTAAATCTTTTTTAATTTGGCTGCGCGCTTCTTGCCGAGTGAGGCCTTGGTAGGAACCTCCTTGATGGTTCACCTTGCCGTCTCGTGTGAAAATCGATATTTCCGCTAAACCATGGCGTTTCCCTGCGGCGTAGTCGTTTGGATCGTGCGCAGGCGTCATTTTGACCGCTCCGGTTCCAAAATCCACGTCAACCAGAGTGTCCGCGATGATCGGAATCACGCGGGATTCGAAAAACGGATGCCTGACCTGACGGCCTTGCAAATGTTTGTATCGAGGGTCGTCTGGATGAACCGCAATGGCGGTGTCGCCCAGCATGGTTTCGGGTCGGGTGGTTGCGACAACGATTTCTTCTTCGAGGCCGATGATTGGATAGGCAAAATGGAACAGCTCTCCTGTGCGGGCCACGTGCTCGACTTCTTCGTCGCTGAGCGCTGTCTGAGAACCCGGATCCCAGTTCACCAGGCGCTCTCCTCGGTAGATGAGGCCCTCGTCCCAAAGTCGCACAAAGGCTTCGTTAACGGCTTCGCAGAGTTCGGGATCCAGCGTGAATTTATGCCGGTTCCAATCCGCGGAAGCCCCCAACTGCTTCATTTGGTGAACAATGGTTTTGCCGTTTTGGTCAACCCATTGCCAAATTTTTTTCACAAATTCAGGACGACCGATTTCGTGGCGGGTTTTGCCTTCTTGTTTGAAGACTTCGCGCTCAACGACCGTTTGCGTCGCGATGCCCGCATGATCGGTTCCTGGGAGCCAAAGGGTCTTTCGCCCTTTCATGCGATGATAACGTACCAAAATATCTTGCAGTGTCACGAAAAGCGCATGCCCATTGTGAAGAACGCCTGTCACGTTGGGAGGCGGCATCATGACGGTGTAAGGCACACCGGTTTTTTCATCGGGTGAAAAGAAACCGGGCTTGTCAAAGAGTGCGCGCCATTTTAGCTCAAGGGTCTTTGCGTCGTATTTCGGATCCATGGGGTCTTTAAGATAGCACGCTCAGCTTAGGAGGAAAGACATGTTTCGAGTTCCGGGTAGACTTCTGGCTTTCATGTTCATCGCGCTATCCAGCATGGCGGAAAAATTCGAACTTTCAGAAGGCAGCATGAGCGCTGGCGGGCAGGCCATGCTGAACTATTCAAGTCCGGATATCAGCGACTGGAATGCCGATTATTTGAATTTAGGAGTGGCCGTAAACGGGGGCTTTTTCTTTTTGAAGAATTTGGCTGGGGTGGTCGATGCACAACTGACGGGCCAAATTTCCGATAGAATGGAATCCAAGCGGCGCTATCAATTTGCAACCGGAATCTGGTATGCTGTGGATACGAAGAGCAACTATTACCCCTATGTTCAGCTGCTGGGGTACGTTTCGAACGTCGCCAGTGGCTGGTCTGCTGGACTGATGCCTTCACTTGGATTATTGGTAGGGCTCTCTGCGCAGCTGGCGCTCGATTTTGGGTTTATCTCTCGGATCGATTTTGCGATTTCGCGGGAAGGGTCGACGGCCCTTGAGTTGGGAACTGGTTTTGTCGGGATTCGAGCGTTTTTCTAGAGGAGTTGCATACATGGTACTCAGAGGCTTTATTTGGCTGCTGCCCGCAGCGTTGGCGGTTGCGCAAGACAAGCGTGTGCAGCCTTTCACGGAGCCGCCCAAAATAGATTGGACGACCGAGCAAAAATCAAAACTTGAAAAAGGCGAACTCGTCTTCATCGAACGGCAAGAAGACCGGCCTGGTTCACGGTATTATCGAGAGGGAAGTGCGGGCTTTCGGCTGGATGCGAGCTTTGAGCGGGTTTGGAAAGTGCTCGGCGATTTTGAAAAATACCCGGATTGGGCGTATAAAATCGCATCGGCTGAAGACTATGAACCCGCGCAGAAGAAAGACGGCCACCGGTATTTGGAGTTTAAGGCAGCGGTGGTTGGAAAGAAGTATTACGTCGATCACGACCTTTCGAACCAAGAAAAGGGTTGGATTGTTTGGCAAACCGATCACGCGAAAGCCAATGATTGTGTGTTGGATACAGCGGGAGTGTGGCGCTTAGAACCGGTCAAAAATACGCTTGAAAAAACGGATGTGTTCTATTCGGGAAAAGTGGTCTTAAACAAGCTTTGTGCCAAGGGGTTTCTGGGGATGGGTGGCTTCAATGGCCAAGATATGGCGAAGCAGATGCATCAAGAGCTGAAGAAGCGCGTATCGTCCAAATGATGGCTCAAAAAAGCCTACGGAATCTGATCTGGGTTGGCTTTGGGTGGATCGCGTCCTTTGGGCTTTGGGCGGAATTGAAACCGTACGAAGCAGAACCGCCGGATATCGTCCTCACCGCCCCACAGCAAGCAAATATGGCAGCGGGGAAGCTGGTCTATGTGATGGATCATACGCTGGGCCAGCTCAAAGAAGTGGCGATCGCTTTTCGAGTGAAAGCGTCTCCTGAGAAAGTTTGGCGTGTTTTGAGTGACTTTGGTCAGTATCCCCAATGGTCGTACCGTGTTGGAAGTGCGGTGGGACAATTTTTGGGGAATGATCACTGGTTGGTCGACTTTACAACCCATCTCAAGCAACACTATTATCTCGTTCACCATGTTCCCATGAAAGATTGGCTGAGCTGGCATACCGATCATTCTCAATTGAACGATTGCGTGTTGGATACGGTTGGATTTTGGCGCGTGAAAGCGGTCGAGGGTTTCGATCATCTTTCCGATGTATTTTGGTACGGGAGGATGCGTTTCAGCAGACTGTGTGCGAACGGAATTTTTGAAATCGGAGGATTTGATGCGCGCAGCATGGGGCAGATCATTTACAAAAACCTTCGTTTGCAGGCAGAGTCTCTGTTGATTTCTGGCCCTGATCCTAAGCACACCGTTTTGCCGATCGAGCCATAACTTGCTACGTTGGCTGCGCGCCTCTTCGAAATCGTAGATGTCAGGTAACTGCATAAAGAATAGAAGTGTAGCACACGAGGCTGTAGCTCAAATTATCCAAACGTAGGAGATAGCAAGCTTGAATGAGTGCCGAAGGCGATAGCTGCTTTCGGCCTGAACTAGAAAGCGATTTCATTCTTTGGGTGGATCATGTTTTGATTTTCTTAGCAATAAGCTCCAAAGTTTACGAAAGTAATTTAGAAGCTCATTTATTACAGTGCGTCTAAACGCCATAATTTATTTTGGCGGGCATCGCTGTTGAACCCGGACAATTTCTTGACTGGTTATCTAAAGAAGAGTAGAGATTTTATCAGATTGTTGACGTTGCTAAAAAAACCAGTTTTTCTAATTCTCGATCTGGATAAAATCTAGTCCTATAGTGGGGTAGATTACGATTTTTCCAACAGAATCAAAAGCTGTTTTATATTTCCTAGGGGAAGGTGAGGTGTCATATGGTTATTCTATTTATTCTTCTGTTCTGTCTTTCTCCTCTGGCTGAAGCTCAGCTTTGGACCCTTCAAAATGCAAATCAGCCCTATGTATGGTGTGATTCTTACAAGAATCATCGTTGGGATGATTGGTCTTGGTCTACCTCTGATCCCGAGGAAGACAAATGCCGCTCTCGTCTCTGGAAATTGAAGGTGGAAAATTTCGGGGCCTCTAACAACCCTTGTTTTAAGGAAATATGGGGATTGCTGGAGCCTCAGTCTGGGACCGTGTCTTTTGTCAATGTGTCCATGGCCTATATTCAAGACATGTCTATTGCTAAAAGGCTTGTTGCCTTGGCTGGAAATGGCGCAAAGATTTTTGTGCAGCAAAATGCGAAACCAGAGCAAAACAGTGACGGACAAGATAACTTCTGCGCTATTAAGGTTCGAGAATTTTTTAAATCGAATGAAGGAATCCCCAACTTCAGTTGGGCTCTTAAAAATCTTGGTGAGTACAACCTATATCACCCCAAAATTCTTCAGGTGACCCATGTTGATGAAGGAGGCGTTCAGCAGCATTTTCTGCTCCAGGGGTCGTATAATTTTAACCCTGCGGCTTGGAAAAGCAATGTGGAGGTGATTACGATTCTTAAAAATTCTGGAAACCCACCCCTGAACCCTCTTCTTGAGCAACCATCTGAGACTTTAGGAGAGTGGACGGTGCTTCATCCTTTGTTGGATTGTCTTCCTCAGAATGTCCGGCCCTTGGCATGGAATGATCTTCATAGTGCAGCCTCTTACCCGCCAGGTAACGCTGTATCGCCTGGTTACAAAAATAATCGCTGTTTTAGAATGATATATAACTTGTTAAATCCAGAAGATAAAACACATATTTCTGTAGAAGTGAAAACAGGATATTTCGAAGACAAAAAGCTCGCTCAAATGCTAAAAACACTTATTGACCAGGGGGTTTCCGTTTCTGTAGAGGCGGATCAATCGAAAATATCAGGCATTGATTCGGAAGCGATTCGAACAGAAATCAATGAGCTAAACGCGAAAAAAAAGAACCCGGATGATCCGAAGTTAAAACGCTTGATTTCTGAACTCAAAAAAATTGATGCAATTCAATACATCAAGACTTTGTTGGGTGAAAATGCTACATTCTACGATAAATTTCCTTCGGGTGGCATTTACCACCCTAAATATATGAAGGTTATGTTTGAGAAAAAGGAAGCCGATGAAAAGACATACGTTTATACCTACATCATCGTAGGGTCTTATAACTTTACAGTGGCTGCGTGGCGATTGAACCAAGAGTCTATGACGGTTCTCCTGAAGAAGGAAGAAAAGAAGAAGCAAGAAAAACCTGCTGTATTGTCAGAAGCCCTGGCTGCCACCGATGCAAAGAAACTAGAGGCAGAATTCGAAAAACTAGAGATTCCATCGTTTTCTCAAGGCGTCGTTTCTGGACGACAGAGTACTCGGTCCTTGGATAAGAGTTCTCAGTTGGAGGATGTTGATTCCTTTCTGCCAATGCCGATGGGCACAGGAATTATCGGAGAGCAGCAAAAACTTGGGGGTCTTCTAGAATTTCTTGCCTCGAATAGAATGCTATGAGTCCCGGCATGCTTTCTGGTGGGCTTGTAGGCAGGGCTGTAATGAGTGGGACTCCAAATTACCTTCGTGAACTTTCACGGGGGTAGTTCGCTCTCATGTGTCGGGTGTCACCCAACGTTATTGCTTCCTAAATCAAGTGCGCCTCTAAATTACTTTCTTTTACTCCAAGTGAAATATTCACGACGAAGCTCTAAAATACGCATTCTGTTTCCGAATAGCTAGGATTTTAATCTCCTTGAATTAGTAGCTCTAACGGGTGATCGAGCATCCAAACGCCTAAAATTCTGATAAGCCGTGTGAAAAGTTCGCGTCAATCAATTCAAGAACCCCTCAGGTCTTCTAAAAAAAGCTCCATCTGATGTTCGTCTTTGAGGCTTTCAAAACGGGCTGCAGGGGGGTAAGATACTACGTGTCCTTCGTGCGTGTTGAGCCAGGCAATCGGATCGCTGACTCGAACAAGCGATTACCGAGCAGGATGTTCTCATGGTCTAAGATCACTTCTTTTTTGTCGATCGGGGAATGGATTGCTTCGTTGGCTACGCCGACGATGTTCTAGTTAGACAGAAGTCTCATGAGCCCACTACCGGACCCGGCTTTTCACGAAATCCTGCAATGTAAAATTGCAGGATTTTGCAGGATTAATGAAGCGTGATATTTTTCAGATGATCAGCGCGCTTCTATTTCTTGAGTTTTTTCAAGAAGATTGCTTGAATCAAGGAGGCTTCTTCCATTCTAGAGAAAAGGGTTGCAGCCGCATAAAACCCAATGCTTGAAGTCAGAGCGAGGCCCAATATAGCGCTATTTTTGAGCGTGGGGCCTTCTTGCCAGCTTCCCCAAGAACAAATGCCGTAGGCGATGGCTCCCATGAAGGCAGACAAAATCATTTGTTGAAGCATGGATCGAATGAGTACTCGCCCGCCTAAGAGTCCGATTTTGCGTTTGAGAAAGAACGCAAGTAAGAAAGCTTGAATAAAACTCGACAACGTGAGCGAGCCGGCGAGCCCCACCACTTCATAAGGCATTAATAAAACTCCAAGGGCGAAGTTGACCAGCAGAACGACCGTTGCCACCAAGACGGGAGTACGCATGTCTTGAAGCGCGTAAAACGCTTGAACGGTTGTGCGGCAGAAAGCAACGGTAATAAGTCCGGGCGCAAAAGCGATGGTTGCCCAAGCGGTCAGCTCAGTGGCCTGCCAATCGTAAGCTCCGTGAAAGAAAAGCACGGAAACAATCGGAAGGCCGATCGTGGTTAAACCGATCGAGGCTGGAATCGTAATAAAATTCGTGAGCCGAGTGGAGAAATTCCAGGTCTGAAGGAGCTTGGCATGATCCTGGGATTGTTCGCTCATGGCAGGCAGTGTGGCGGTTGCAATCGAGATGGCAAAGATTCCCAAAGCCAGCTGCATGATTCGATCCGCCGTGCTGTAGCAAGTGATCTGACCTTCGGGCAGATAGCTTCCCAGCTGCCGTAAGACCATGAGGTTGATTTGGTAGATGGCGACCCCAAAAACCGAAGGGAGAAGCATGCGGAGTAATTTTTCCAAAGGCTTGGAGTGAAACTGAAACGAAGGTTTCAACAGCAAACCGTAACGCGCTAAGGTCGGCAATTGAGCTGCTAACTGCAAAATGCCGCCTAGAATCACTCCTAAAGCCAGCGAGTAGATCGGCTGCTGGAAGGCTGTATAAAAGTAGATTGAACATCCCACCATGGAAACATTTAAAAGAACGGGTGAGAAAGCAGGGGTGCTGAAGTGCTTGTGGGAATTCAGAGCGCCCATGGCAAGAGCGACGAAGCTAATAAAGAACACGTAGACAAACATCCAGCGCGTGAGTGAAGTCGCTAATTCGAGCTGGCCTGCATGCTTCGCGAAGCCACTGGCAAAGGCGTAAACCCAATAAGAGGCCCCTAAAATACCCACCAGGACTAAAAGGGTTAACGTGATCAGCAAGAGCCCCAACACCGAACGATAGAACTTCTTGGCTTCTTCCAAGCCATCGGTACGCAAGACTTCGGTGTAAACGGGTATAAACGCGACCGTCAGGGCTCCCTCGGCTACAAACCGACGAAGTGTGTTGGGAATTGTGAAGGCAATATTGAAGGCGTCCATGACCGCATTGGCGCCGAAGAGGTGAGCGGTGACCATGTCGCGTATCAGGCCTGCGAAACGCGAAAGCGTGGTGAAGAATGCCACCACGCCCGCGTTTTTGGTCAATTCAGAGTGAGAGATTGGACTCAAGAGATTATTCGCCCGAAACGTTAAATCCCTTTAAAGCATCTCCCAAAGTTCCCATTCCACCCTTGCTGATTTTCGCCACAGAGCTGTTTTGCTGGGACAAGTAGCTTCGATAATCGAATCCTTTTTCGGCTTTTCGGATGGCTTTCATCGATAAGCCAATTTTGCGATCTTCGGAATCAATATCGATGATCATGACCTCGACCTCATCGCCCGGTTTCACGAATTCATGCGGATTTTGGATGTGTTCATCCGAGAATTCCGACACGTGGCAAAGCCCATCGATGCCGGGTTCAATCTCGATAAACGCACCGAAATCGGTCACCTTAGAGACCAGGCCCTTCACACGGGCACCGCGAGGATACACGTGCGGAATGCGACCCCAAGGATCTTCGTGAAGCTGCTTAATTCCCAAAGAGAAGCGTTCATTGTCTACGTCAATATTGAGCACCACCGCTTCGACCTCGTCCCCTTTTTGGAAAACTTCGGATGGATGCTTCACGCGATGTGTCCAGGAAAGATCGCTGATGTGTACCAAGCCATCGATTCCATCTTCAATGCCGATAAAGATACCGAAGTCGGTGAGATTTCGGATTTGTCCTCGGATAACAGTTCCAACCGGGTATTTGTTTTCCAACAAGGTCCAAGGGTTGGGTTCGATTTGTTTGATTCCCAGCGAAATGCGCTTGTTGGTTTGATCGATATCCAGCACCATCGCGTTCACTTCATCCCCAATGTTCAAGACCTTGGAGGGATGTTTGACGCGTTTGGTCCAGGACATTTCCGAAACGTGGATCAAGCCCTCAATGCCTGGCTTTAGCTCAACAAATGCCCCGTAATCGGTGAGCGATACGACCTTGCCTTTCACCTGAGTCCCAACCAAGAACTCCTGAGGAGCTCCCAGCCAAGGATCTTCTTGAATTTGTTTCATCCCCAAAGAGACACGTTCGTGCTCTGGGTCGTACTTGAGTACTTTGACGCGGACTGGGCTTCCTACTTGAAAAAGCTCGGATGGATTCTGGATGCGTCCCCAGCTCATATCGGTGACGTGTAGCAAGCCATCAACACCGCCTAAGTCCACAAAGGCGCCGTAATCGGTCATGTTCTTGATGGTTCCGTCTAAAATGGCGCCTTCTGCCAAGAATTGCAGCGTGCTTCCACGTTTTTCTTCTCGTTCTCGTTCCAACAAAGATCGTCGGCTAAGAACAATATTGCCGCGCTTCTTGTTGAATTTAATGACTTTGAACTGGAAGCGCTCGCCGATCATCTTGTCCAGATTTCGAATGGGCCGTAAATCAACTTGGCTTCCGGGCAAGAAGGCTCGCACGCCAATGTCTACCTGAAGGCCGCCTTTGACTCGTCCGGTGACAGTGCCTTCCACGATTTCGTCTCGTTCACAGGCGAGTGAAATTTCATCCCAAACCTTCACGCGATCGGCTTTGTCTTTGCTTAAAATGAGGTGACCGGATTCGTCTTCGCGCGACTCCACCATGACGTCAACTTTGTCTCCAACTTGAATTTGGATTTCGCCGTTAACGGAAGGGAACTCGGAGGCAGCGATCAAGCCTTCGGACTTATAGCCAATGTCTACAGACACAAAATCACGGCCCACGGACAGAACGGTGGCCGATACAATTTCGCCTTCTAAGACTTCATCACGGGCATAACTTTCATTCAACAAATCTTCAAACGATAGGGTTTCTTCTTGGGTTCTCACTCAATTTCCTTTAAGATGACCTAACTGAAACGCCTCTTAAAGGAGCGCTCAATTCGTCATGAACGGGTTTCGTACCACGTTCTTATGCTATTATGAAAACGAAAACAAGACGATTGTTACAGCCGCTTTGGAACGCTTTTGAGCGTTCTTTGGGAGCTGCCCCCGTTCTCTTGTGCGTGAGTGGAGGGGCAGATTCCAGAGCGCTTTTGGAGTCGATCGCTCTGTGGCCCAAGCGGCACGCTGGGATTGGCGTGATATCGATTGATCATCGCGTTCGTTCCGAAAGTTTGGCGGAGTCCGAATACATCAAGGCTCGAGCGCGTGCTTTGGGATTTGATGCGGATTGTTTCTCGATTCCACGGACTGAGCGTTTCAACGAAGCCGTGCTTCGCCAAGAACGCTACAGAGTCATTTGGAAAGAAGCCGAGCGCTTAGGAATCCAATCGATTGCGCTGGCGCATACCCAGGATGATTTGGCCGAAGGAATGCTGATGGACTTGATGGGCGTTGGAGGGGGCGCAGAGGGCTCAGCGATGCCTGAAATAGCACAACAGGATCGCGGCCGAGTTTTACGCCCTCTGCTGCGTTTTTCGCGATCTTACCTGATCGCGGTTTTGACGGAGCTGGATCAATTAGACTACTTCGAGGATCCGACCAATGATGAACCTGTTGCAAACCGCGTAAAAGTTCGGGAATTTTTAAAAATTCATCCTTACCCGTCTAAGCGTTTGGCGAAATTATCTGAGCGTCGACGATTGGAAAACGAAGCTTTGGATCATTGGGCTTTGGATTTGATCCAGGAGCGCTCGGCCAAGACCGTGACGATTCGCAATGAACCAAGGATTCCGATGGCCGTTCGAATTCGAAGCGTGAAGCGGGCACTTCAGCTCCTGATGGAAGGACAAGACTTTCGAAGCAGCCTGCCCGTGATCGAGCAAGCGATTAGCAAAGAAAAAGGACACTTTGATCTACCGGGTGTTTGCCTTCAACTGAGCCCAGGAACCGTTTTTATCGAGCGCAAATAAAGTGCTGAAAGAACAGGAAATTGTGTTATAGAAGGGGTCTTATGATGAATCGTTTGGTAAGCTTGTTTAAGATTCCAGAGCTTCGAGTTCGGATGCTTTACACTTTGGGGATGCTTGCGGTCTATCGGATTGGGATTTTTGTCACCACCCCCGGTGTTGACCGAACCGCGACCAAAGCCTATCTGCGCGCTCAAGAGTCGAGTGGCGGCGGATTTTTAAGTTTGTTTAACTTTTTTTCGGGCGGTGCGCTTGAAAATGCCAGTATTTTTGCCCTAGGAATCATGCCCTACATCACGTCCTCGATTATTATGACCATGATGGCGGTCGTATTGCCTGCGGTTGAGCGCATGCAGAAAGAGGGGGAGCAGGGTCGTCGAAAAATCAATCAGTACACCCGTTATGGCACGATTTTGATCTCTGTTGTGCAAGGCGTCATGATTGCCCAGTCTTTTAAAAGCAACGGCGTGGTAAACCCCGATTGGGCCTATGCTTTTGGTGGATTTGGATTTATTTTGATCACCGTCATCACTTTAACGGCTGGAACGGCCTTCATTATGTGGGTGGGTGAGCGAATTACGGAGCGAGGGATTGGAAACGGAATCTCACTGATTATTTTCGCTGGGATCGTCGCGCGTTTGCCGCAGGCAATCTATGCAACCTTTCTAGGGGTTAAGAACCAGACTTACCAGCCTTCTGAAATGTTGTTGCTGGGCTTGGTGATGTTGGCTTCATTGGCTGCGATTGTGTTCATGGAAAAGGGTCAACGTCGCATACCGATACAGTATGCCAAGCGCGTGGTTGGCAATCGTCAGTATGGAGGGCAAGCCACTCACCTTCCTCTTAAAATTAATGTGGCAGGTGTGATTCCTCCCATTTTTGCGAATACAGTTTTGATGTTTCCCATGACGGTGGCTTCCTTCTTGCAAACAGGCTGGCTGCAGTCGGTTCAGCAGTGGCTGATGCCCGGCGGTTGGCACCATGAAACCTTGTTTGTTCTCATGATTATCTTTTTCGCTTACTTTTATACAGCCGTTCAGTTTAATCCGGTGGATGTTGCCGATAACATGAGAAAATCCGGGGGCTTCATTCCGGGTATTCGCCCCGGCAAGCCAACGTCGGACTTTATTGATTTTGTGCTCAGCCGATTGACCTTCTCTGGGGCCTTGTATTTATCCGCTGTTTGCATCATGCCGATCGCGACTCAACAACTGACCTCGAATCAAACCCCTTTCTATTTTGGAGGGACTGGTTTGTTAATTGTCGTGAGCGTTGCTTTGGAAACAGTTCAACAAATCGATGGCCATTTTATCGGCAAGCAATACGAAGGCATGACCGGTGCAGATGTCTCGCAAGGTCCGGTACGTATCCGGGCGCGTGTCGAAGAGAGCCTTGCGTGAGACTGGTTCTATTGGGAGCTCCGGGGTCTGGGAAGGGCACTCAGGCTGCGAAGCTTGTTCAGCGTTTCGGGCTCCGCCACGTGAGCACAGGCGATATCTTTCGAAAGGCAATTTCGGATCGAAGTTCCCTGGGCTGTGAAGCAAAGCGTTATCTCGACGAGGGTTTGCTGGTTCCGGATTCGATTGTTTTGGGAATGATTGGAAGTATTTTGGATGAGCTTTTCAGTACGAGAGGTTTTATTTTAGATGGCTTTCCTCGAACGGTGGCCCAAGCTGAGCAGCTGGATCACGTCTTAGCGAATCAAAAACAGCCTTTGGACGCGGTCGTGGATTTAAAAGTAGCCGATGAGGTTCTTTTTAAACGATTGCTGGCTCGAAAGCGCGGGGATGATACGGAAGAAACGATCCGAGTTCGTCTCAAAACCTTTCGTGAACAAACCGAACCCCTTCGACATTATTACGCGTTGAGGAATCGTTTAAAAGCAGTCGAGGGTGCTCGATCGGTGGAAGAAGTCTTTGAGTCGATCGTAGAACATCTCTCTTGAAACTTGTGCTCAACCTGATACCGTGAAGCCTTGCGTTGCGAGCGTGGCGGAACTGGTAGACGCGCTGGATTTAGGTTCCAGTGGAGCAATCCGTGGGGGTTCGATTCCCTCCGCTCGCACCATATGCATTGTAAATTGGAAGAAGTGTCAACGGTTGTCCGTAAGTTGTCTTTTGTTGTGCCTCAGGAGCGGGTCAATACCTATTTTGATCGAGCCTCTCAACGTGTGAATCAAAAGGTTCGGGTAAAAGGCTATCGGCCGGGCAAAGCCCCCAAAGCTTTGGTGGAACGATTTTATGGATCAGAAGTTCAGCAAAGCGCTGTTGAGAAGTTGGTGGCTGATTTTGTTTCTGAAGCGCTTCGTCAAAATTCGATTCGGCCGATTAGCAAGCCAAAAGTGAATGCAGAAAAGCCCTTGGTGGTGAATGAAGATTTCGCTTTTACGGCTGAAGTTGAGATTATGCCGGAAGTCGTTTTAAATAAATGGGAAGATCTGGAAATTGTGTTGCCGGTTCGATCTGAAATCGACGATCTGGCGATTGCGGAAGAACTAGAGCGGCTTCGGACACGAGCTGCTACCTTTGAAGCCATTGAAGAGCGTCAGGTCGTGGAAGCGGGGGATTACGTCGATTTCGTATTCGAAGAAAAGTGCGAAGATCACGATCACTCGGATCATGACCATAAGCCTCAAAAACGTTTTATCCAACTTGGTACAAAGCTGTTTTACCCAGAAAAACCCGAATACGAACAGGCTTTGATCGGAGCGACGGTCGGCCAACCGGTCGAAGTTGGGGCGATGAAGATGACGGTTGAAATCATCAAACGTTGCCTAAAACCCGAGCTGGATGATGAGTTTGCCAAGGACCTCTCGGAAGAATTTGAGACCTTAGACGATCTCAAGGCCGATGTTCGCGAAAAGCTGATCGAAAACCGAGCCACTCAATTAGCAAACGACCGTCAAGAATCGGCGATTCATGCCTTAATCGAGCAAAATCCAGTTGAAGTTCCAGAAAGTCTTGTCTTGGAGCAGGCTCAGCATATGGCCGCGAATAATTTGGCTCGTTTTCCGAAAGAGATGGCTTTGCAGATGTGGAAAATGTATGGAGCTAGCTTGATTGAATCTGCCAAGCCTCATGCCGCTCGCTTGCTCAAGGCGAATTTGATCATCGATGAAATCGCAAAAACTCAAGGTTTAGAGCGCGATGAAAAAAATGCGAACGAATATTTTGAAAAGATAGTCAATTTGGTTTTAGAACGTGCGCGTTTATCTTGAAACCTTTGGCTGTCAAATGAACATCTTGGATAGCGAGCTGATCCGCAATCAGCTCTTATCCAGAGGTCATGAGTTTGTTTCCGATTCGGGCCAGGCGAACGTGGTTCTTTACAATACCTGCTCGGTCCGGGATTTGAGCGAGCAAAAAGTATTGTCTCGACTCGGGGTCTTAAAAGAACGTAAGGACGCCGGCGAAGATCTAACCGTTGGGCTTCTTGGTTGTATGGCGGAGCGGGCTCATACCGATGTTCTGGAACGCAATCCTCATATCGATTTAATGGTCGGCCCCAGTCGATTGGGTGAACTGGCCGGTCTTTTGGAGAAAGTTCGAGCAGAAAAGATCGGTCGCGAAATTGCGCTGTCGAATTTTCGATCCCGAAAAGGCAAAAGCATCGAATTTGAAGCGATGGACAGTCTGGAAGCTTTGGATGCTGCTCGGTTGAGTGGGCTGAAAGCAGAAAAGAGTCAGGCTTATATTCGCATTACGCGGGGTTGCAATAAATTTTGTTCGTTCTGTGTGGTTCCTCGTACCCGAGGTCCTGAAGTGCATCGAAGCCTCGAGTCCATTTTGGTGGAAGCGAAGCATCTGGTGGATGCTGGTGTGATTGAAATCACGCTGTTGGGTCAAACGATCAATCATTATCCGGAATTCGCAAAGCTGCTTCGAGAAATTCACGATCAAAACCCAAACCTAAAGCGGCTTCGTTTCTTAACCAGCCACCCCAGAGATTTTACCGACGAGGCATTGGATGTCATGGCTTCGTCGGAGCGTATTTGCCAATACCTTCATATTCCTGCGCAATCCGGCAGTGACTCCGTTTTGAAGCGTATGAATCGAGGCTATACGCGGGCTCAATACATGAATCTCATTGAGCGTGCACGGATTCGAATGCCTCATATCAGCATTGTTGGAGATATGATCGTTGGATTTCCCGGTGAGACAGAAGAAGATTTTGAAGCGTCTTTGAGCTTGATTCGCCAAGTCCGTTATCAAAATATTTTCGTCTTTAAATATTCGCCAAGACCTGGGACGGTGGCTGATCGCCAAGAAAAGGACGATGTGCCGGTTTTGATTAAAAAAGAACGAAATAATCGAATGCTAGCCGTGCAAAAGGAAGTCGCACTCGAAGATCACCGACGCGTCATTGGAAAGCGTGTTCGGGTCTTGGTAGAAGGGCCTGCGAAAATCGGTTCTAAGCTTCTGGCTCGAACCGAAGGCGATCAGATTGTTTTGTTTGATGGACCAGATTCTTTAATTGGTCATTTGGTGGATGTGGAAATCCAAGAGGCTTCGGCTCTCACTCTCATGGGAGCCTTGTAAGCTAGTCACGAGAAGTATGGCTGAGAATGTCGATGGTCTCTTTCAAGCGATAGACAACGGGTTCCGTGCTTAGTTTGGGGATCTTTTTCAATTCCTCTTCCTCAGCGCCCATATCTTTGGCCTGTTGTTCCGTCAGACCGCAATAAGCCTTGTGCGGAGAATCAACGGAAATTCGAGAGACGATTCCCAAGGGTTTAAGCATTTTGTAGCGATCCTCTCCCCCTGCAAAGACAACACGGTAGACAGAACGGTTGTCTTTCAAAGCGACTTCAAAAAATCGGGTGAGAAAAGCAGCGACATCGGTTCCAACGAAATCATCCGATGCGTCGGAAGCAGGATTGTCGTAATCATCCAACAAAACGATTACTTCACGTGAATTCGCTACTTGTCCGTAGTGCCTTTCGAGCAGCCCCGTTAAAAACACGAAGTCCATGCCGGCTTGTTCGGCAGAGCGGTTGACCAAATTTTGAGCAATCTCTTGATATTTTTTGCGATCTTCTGTCGGAATTTTAGTGCTGCTGTCCAGCGCCATCTTGAAGTTCCTGAACAAATCGTGGATCTTGCCAGAAAAACTAAGCTGAAAACCTGCAAAAGAAGCGCGATCGATATTCCTGAACGATAGATCAATGACGGGATGCTTGCCAAACTCTCGTCCCGGGTCATGCTGCTCCGCCCCTACATTCAAAGAAGCAAACAGAACCTTTTTATCTCGAGAGTTTTCAGGATCGTAATAGGCTTTGAGCATGCTCAACATCGCGGTTTTGCCCGATTGAGAAGGGCAGGAGATGAGCATAAACGCGCTTCGGCTTTTATCGATGGTTGAAACGAGTCCCGAACGATCGGAAAAAGCGCCTTCCCGAATCAGGGATTCAAAACGGCTCTTTCCCCACACAGGTTTAACAAAACCCGTGCTTGCAATCGCAGACGGTGCGAGTGCAAACCAAAACGCTATCGTCGAAAAGCTAGGTGCATACATTTGTAAAAACCATTCCAAAAAATAGATCTCATTCCAAGATTTCGAACCCGAATGTATCATGCGCAAGAATCAGGTGCAACAAAAAAGGATCGCCGCAGAGGGTCACAGATCGGCATTTTTCCTGCTTTCAGAGCCGCACAATGAAAAAGAAATTGCCCTCATAGAAATGTATGGCATATCCAATGGCTTAAAATGAATTTGAGAGATTAATGGATGATTCTGGCAGGCATTGAGTGTGACATAAGATTCGGGATTGTAACGCAAATACTTTTCAAACTGAATCAGATTCGAAAACTTTTCTGGCTTCGAAATATCAACACTATCGGTCTGGGTGACACAGTGAATGATGATCCCGCCTGTCAGCCCAGCCACCGTAGCGATTAACTTCGAGTAGGCCAGCATAAATGGGCTTAACTTTTCCTTATTCCATTGAAGGATTCCTTCGAATACAGCCACTGCAGCGGCTGCGATGACCGTCTTGCCCGCTACATTCACGGTGTCCATCGACGGAATCGAGAAACAAGAGGGCTGCATCGAATCAATTCGCAATCTTTTGCTGTTCCCGGAACGACCCTGGCCGCCTAAGAATTCAAAGTCATCTCTTCCAAGGTTTTCCCGTGCAAGGAGAGCTTCTTGCTCAGGGAAACGTTTGGCTACCAGATCGTAGACGGCTTTGTTTTTGGCAAGGCTAGCAATATGGAGCCAGTTAAAGTTCCAACGGCCGTCAAATTTGGGAGCGTCTATTTTCAATAGAAGCGATTGTAATTCATCCACTTTCTCTTCAGCGATCAAGGAAAAAACGAGCTCAATTTCTCGGATGATGCGTTCGCTGCCGAGATTTTTGGATTCCAGCCAGCGTCTGAAAAAGTTTGTGAAGGCCGTATGCACTTCCCGGTTTGGAATTTTCAGTGCCGGTAATTGGGTTTCGGAAGGATCTGGAATCTCGGATGAGGTTTCGAAGGTCAGATACCCTGTGTAAAATAGCAATGACCAGAGTGCTTCGTCCGATTGTTCGATATCCGCTAAGAGTAAATTTGTTCGAATTGGCTTAAAGACCGCGTTGCCGGCTCGAAGTGTTTCCAGTTCATTTTGAATGGATTCGCTCAAAATAGCTCGATCAATCATATCGGTACTTCCGGTGTCTACCCAGTAAGGCTCTAGCCTGCCCTCGGCCAAAAAGTTGGCAATCGACCAAGGGTTGTAAAGTTTTACACGATTGATTTGATAGCCATTGTACCACTCTCTGACTTCGTCCAAACGATTCTCTAAACCAGCTTGTTTGAGCAGCTTCTGCGTTTCCGGTTCTGTAAATCCGTAATGAGTGGCATAGCGTCCATTAATAAGATTGGCTTCGACGAAGTTGTTGATACCCGAGAAAAGATTTGCTTTGGCAAAACGGAGAATGCCTGTGAAAACCCCTTGCTCCAGGTGAGGGTTATCTTTTAGCGCTGGGCCTAGAATATCTCTCATGAACTCCAGGGCTTCTTCCGCGTAGTGCTTGTGGAACGCATGGTTGATCGGCGTATCGTACTCATCCACCAAAATGATGACCTTCTTTCCCGTGTGAGCATGAAGAAACTGGCTCAGAACCAGCAGAGAGTCCGATGCGTCGATGGAGCGAATGATATTTTGGTCGTAAACCCCGGTCGCGCACTGGCTGAATGTTTTGAGCAAAGCGGCATACTGTTCTGCTCGCAGCCCGTGATTGTTAAGAGCCGGACTTTCCATTAAGTAAGAGTGCCTAGCGTATTCGTGATACAAGGTTCGAATCAGCTTGTACTTCATTTGAAAGAAATCTTCTCCGCGGATATCTTTGAGTGTCATGAAGATAACCGGGTATTTTCCTTGATACTTATCGACAAATGTCAGCTTCGTGCCTGGGACCATCCGTGAGCCAATGGTGAGTTCACTAAACAGTTGCCTGTAAAGATTGGTGGATAAGGCATTTCCATTTCGATCCACACCGATTTCAAAGAAATACTTCAGCATGCTCAGGTTGGTTGTTTTTCCCCATCTTCGAGGACGTGTGATCAGAGTCACCAGTTGGTTTGACTTGATCAAATCTTCGATGAATAGGGTTTTATCGATTGGAGCGACACTTCCGGAGTGCAGGGCGATAAAGTCGCCGCTGCCAGTAACCGGCGCTTCGGCCAATGTGGTGAGTCCAAAAAACGCGAAAATGAGTGAACACAGTAGCTTTGTCATACAGTTATCCAGCGATTCGATAGTGATTGCGCTCGATATAGCCTGCAAGCACGGATAGCACAAGAAGATCATATTGCCAGATCCCTTAAATATTCTATAAACGGTCCAATGACATCCAAGAATAAGAAAGCGCGTATCAAGACCAATTTGGGAGAACTCGTTCTAGAGTTGTTTGCAGATAAAGCTCCGAAGACGGTTGAGAACTTTGTGAAGCTAGCGGAAGAAGGTTTTTACAACGGGACAATCTTCCATCGAGTGATTCCCGATTTTATGATTCAGGGCGGTTGCCCAGAAGGCTCTGGCCGAGGAGGTCCAGGTTATCGTTTCGCCGATGAGTTTCACCCCGAACTTCGACACGATAGCGCTGGAATACTGTCCATGGCGAATGCAGGTCCCAATACCAACGGTTCGCAATTCTTCATCACAGAAGCCGCCACGCCCTATTTGGATAACCGTCATGCTGTGTTTGGGCGAGTCATTGAAAATCTCGAGTTGGTTTCTCAAATCGCTCGAGTGAAACGCGATCGCCATGACAAGCCTTTAGAAGACATTGTTGTGCAAGAAATCGCGATCGATTTGACATTGATCGAAAAGCTCGATAAGTGAGTCCAGTCTTTTTAAGGAGTTTTTTCCATGGCAGTCCCTTATGGTCGTAAATCCAGAACCCGCAGCCGCATCCAACGCGCGGCAAACATGCGCTATACAGCCAAAGGCCATAGCGTCTGCTCTCATTGCGGTGAGCCCAAACTAGCGCATCACATTTGCAACAAATGCGGTCAGTACGCAGGCCGACAAGTTTTTGAAATTCAAACCGAAAACTAAGATCTAAGCCAAAAACAAAACCAACAATAACCTTGCTAAGCAGAAGGTTTTGTTGGTTTTTTTTATTAAAAAAGCCTCCAAAGTCGGATAAAAGACTCTGGAGGCTGTGGGAGAGATCGAAAAAACTAGGCTGTGGCTTCTGCTTCGGGTACAACCACAAGGTTGATCAGGGCTTTCACATCTCCTTCGAGACGAAGTTCGATGGAATGAAGTCCAACAGACTTGATCGGTTGTTCAAGCTTGATATCT
The DNA here is from genome assembly GCA_016000045.1 of Myxococcaceae bacterium. Taxonomy (NCBI): domain Bacteria; kingdom Pseudomonadati; phylum Myxococcota; class Myxococcia; order Myxococcales; family Myxococcaceae; species Myxococcaceae bacterium. The sequence goes on from JAECQY010000001.1 coordinate 196,926, forward strand.
CGATGCGAGATGTTGTGATTTTGAGAGGCAAGCGCTTTCTCAATATCTCGAGTTCCAATGGAACCGAACAACTTGCCCTGTTCGCCAACCTTGACAGAAATCGTCAACTGAGTTTGATTGAGTTTTTGAGCGAGGTCTTGTGAATGTGCTTTACGTTTTTGACGTTGATGCTCAATCAAGCGCTTCTGGTGGTCGAACTGCCTGACGCGCTTTTCTGAAACCGGAAGAGCCAGAGATTGGGGGAATAAAAAATTTCGTGCGTAGCCTGGACGAACCTTAACAACGTCTCCTAAACGTCCCAGGTTCAAAACATCTCGAGCTAAAATAACATTTACGTTGGCAGCCATGATTAATACTCCTGCATCTCGTCGAAATTGCCGTCCATCACGCCTTCATCAAAACGATCAAAATCGGAGGCAAACTTTTGAGGTTCTTTGCGTTCTCGAACAACGACGACTTCAAATTGATCGGCTTGTTCTTCTCGGCTGGCTGGGTCGACATCTTTGGCCAGCAAGACGCTTTGTCGCAAAATAATCGATTCATCGATAGCAAGGCTACGTTCGTATTCCGCCACAAGGCCTGGATTGCCCAGATAGCGATGGTGCACATAAACCCCACGCTGATGGTTACCGCGTTCCCAGGCAAGTTTGCGGCGTCCCCAGCAATCTGCTTTAATATTTTTGCCGCCTTCTCGTGTGACCAAGTCTTTCATCTTGATCATGAATTCTTTGACCCCAAGGTCTGTGACTTCAGGGTTCAATACGTAGATGCTTTCATATTCGCGCATAAACGCGACTTAGAGCACGGTTATAGGTAACTAGCAAGTGGGATCCTCCCGTGAACAAGGAGTCTATGGTCCCAAATATTGTTGTTCGAGACTTGAGTCCCATAGGTACCAGTGCTATGCAGTTTGGATGGCACGATCGGTCTTTGGATTATTGGACGAGGCTGCAACTCATTTTCCCAATCGAACAGCCTTGAAGTACAAAGAGAAGGACGTTTGGAAGGAGCTTAATTGGCGTGAAGTGCGCGATCGGGCCTGCGCGGTTGCTTCTCAATTAATTGAACGAGGGATCCAAAGTGGTGATCGAGTCGTGATCTTATCTCAGACCCGCTTTGAGTGGGCGATTGCTGACTTGGGGATTTTGGCTGCTGGGGGATGTACGGTTCCCATCTATCATTCCAACATCGCATCCGATGTGGCTTATATTGCTCAGGATTGCGATGCTCGATTGGCCATTGTGGAAAACAGTCTTCAAGCTGCCAAGCTTCCCCATCTCCAACAAATTCGAATCGATGACTTGAATCCAACCATCACTCAAGAAAAAGAAATCCGAAAGCGAGTTGCGGCAACGAAAGAAAGCGATTGGGCAACCATTATCTACACTTCAGGTACCACTGGCAATCCCAAAGGCGCTTGTTTGACACACAGCAACCTTCTGTATGAGGCAGAAGCGATCGAAGAGATTGAACTCCTTTCTTCTTCGGATGTTCAGTTGATTTTCCTTCCTTTGGCGCATGTCTTTGCGAGAGTGATGGAAATCGCTTGGCTCAAGACCGCGCATGTTTTGTGTTTTGCCGAAAGCGTGGAAGCCGTTGTCAGCAACATGAAAGAGATTCAGCCCACCTTCATGGCGGCTGTTCCACGAGTCTATGAGAAAGTCTACGCTCGAGTCCTGGTGAAAGCACGTTCGGGGCGTTATTTAAAGCGTCAAATTGCGAATTGGGCCTTCGAGAAACAGAAAAAACCACAGGGTTTAGCCTGGTTGCTTGCCCGTTACCTTGTCTTTTCCAAGATTGAACAGGGCTTTCAGGAGATGTTTGGGAAGCGGCTGCGATTTTTTATTTCGGGCGGAGCGCCATTGAACCCAGAGATAGGAGCTTTTTTTAAGGACGCAGGCGTTCAAATTTTAGAGGGTTGGGGCTTGACCGAAACAGCGGCTGCAACGTGTGTCAATCGGCCGCAGCAAAATCGCATGGGAACAGTCGGTCAACCTTTGCCTAGAACAGAGCTTCGCATTGCAGAAGACGGAGAGGTCGAGGTTCGTGGACCTGGAGTGTTCCAGCAATATTGGAATTTACCCCAGCAGACTGCGGAGGCTTTCAAAGATGGCTGGTTTAAAACCGGTGATATGGGTGTGATTGACCCAGAAGGGTTTTTGCGGATCACGGGTCGCAAGAAAGACATCATTATCACAGCGGGTGGTAAAAAGATTGCGCCTCAAAAGCTTGAAAATGCACTGAAAGCAGCCACAAGCTTGATCTCTCAAGTTTTGGTGTTTGGGGATCAAAAACCTTATTTGATCGGTTTATTGACCTTGGATGCTCAAGTCGTTGAAGGGTTTGCGAAGCGCAAGGGATTCTCTGGGAACTTCGAAGAGCTGATCGGACATCCGGAAGTGCTGAGGCGAATCGAGCAAGCGATCAAGCGGGTCAACCAAGGTTTATCTTCCTTCGAGCAAATCAAAAAGTTTCAAATATTGCCGCAAGACTTTTTAGTTGGAGAAGAACTAACACCGACACTTAAAGTCAAGCGGGGGTACTGCGTTCAAAAATTTCGAACGCATATTGAAAGGCTTTACCGTTAGCGCAGGGTTAGGATTTTGGCGCGATACAAGATTCCGCCGATGGCAAGCCCTGTAAACATCGGAGCAATCGCTAAAAAACGTTCCCCATGGCTTGTGCCTAAATCGAGCCAACAGCAAGCAAACAGAATCGCACAGGATCCAAATCCCAAAGTCATCAAAGCGACTTGAAAATGATGTTTGAGTTTCCAATTTTCGCGCCAAACCGCCACTACGGTGAGTGTGTAGGCCGAACCGACTCCCAGAACCGTAAAAGCAAAAATGGTGCGTAATTCAGAGGTAAAACAAAGCAGACACCAAACAATGAAACCGTGTAACAGCATCGCCATGGGTTGGCTCATTCCGGAGATTCGTGCGATATTGGTGATATTGCCTAGGGAGACTCCGAACAAACTGTTGGAGAAACTCAGGAGTATGGCTGAGCTGATGCCAACTCCTAAGGCGAAAGTAAGCTCCTGAGACCCGCCGAGGTAGCTTGGAAAAGCCATGGCGCCCTCCGCGGCGAGCGAATCAACTCCCATGATCTGGAGCAGGCCAAAGTTAAACACGGTGTACAGGAGTGCAGTGATGAAAAAAGCGGTCAGAACAACTTTACCAACCGATTCAGGCCCATCTTTCAGTAAATGAGTCAATGAGCAGCAAGCCTCGAACCCCAAATAGCCGAAGATGACGGTTGGAATCGTTGCCGGAAGAGAAGCCGTTAAGCTCAAGGGATAGCTTAAGTCCGACTTGTAGAAAAAAGCAGTGAGAGCCACTACAATCAGCAAAGGAATCAATTTGAGCAAAGTGGCACCCGCTTGAATGCGGCTAACCAGCCCTAAGGGCATGAGGTTGAGCAATGAAAACAGAGTCAGAATCATGGCGTGGGTCATCGAAGGATGTTCGGAGGCAAAAGAGAAGCCCAATTGTTGAGCAAGCCCCGTTTGCAGGAGCACGGTCATGGCAGAAGCCGTTCCCATCATGTAGCCCAGCAAAAACATCCATTGTGCCACAAATCCGAAAACAGGACTGATTCCCTGAGCGCAATAGTGATAAAAGCCGCCCTCGCCTGGAAAGAGGACTGGCGCACGAGCAACTGCCCAGACAATGGGGAACATCAAAACAGCTGCGAGTAGCCAAGAAGCAAAACTGAGGCTTCCCGCAAGCGCTGCCATGCTTTGTGGACCGGCGAAGATCCCACCTCCTACGATGATATTGATGCTCATCAAGACGGCAGTCCAAAAAGGGATTTTCTGTTGTAAGCTCATGGGGGCCTCAATAGGGCTTGGGATTCGATGCGTCAACACCGAGTGTTGGTTGGATTGGCTCTGATTGGGCCCATACCCTTATTGACAATGTGCCTTCGCACTGAAAGAGTGCTCCACGCAAAAGACCCAGGCAAAGCGGCAATGAGGCTGCGTTTCGGGTGTCCTCACAAAAGGTGAAAATAATATGGCTCTTCGTCCAAAACAAGAAATCGTTTCGCAATTTGCTCAGCATCCCAGTGATACAGGCTCACCAGAAGTCCAGGCTGCTCTGCTGACCGATCGGATTAATCATTTAACCGAACACTTTAAAATACATTCTCACGATCACCACTCCAGACGCGGATTGCTTAAAATGGTTTCTCAGCGTCGCAGCTTGGTGAAATACTTGAACAAACTCGATCATGGTCGCTACAAGAAGCTCATTGCCGCTCTTGGACTGCGTAAGTAAAAATAAGTATTTATGGATCACAACAGCAAAAAACATTTTCAGGTTAGTGTTCAAATTGGCGACGTTCCCATGGTTTTTGAAATGGGCAAAGTGGCTAAACAAGCCTCAGGAGCCGTATGGGTCCGTTGGGGCGAATCCGTGGTTTTGGTGACGGCTTGTGCGAGCGATCAGCCTCGCGAAGGAATCGATTTCTTTCCGCTGACTTGCGAGTACATTGAGAAAGCCTACGCGGCAGGTCGAATACCGGGAGGTTTTTTTAAGCGCGAAACCAAACCGCGCGATGCTGAGATTTTGAATGCACGCATCATCGACCGTTCCCTTCGGCCTTTGTTCCCCGAAGGGTTTCGCAACGATGTGCAAATCATCGCTACGGTGATGTCCCACGATGGGCAACACAGTACCGATGTCATGGCTCTGTGTGGAGCTTCGATGGCTTTGCATGTGAGCAACTTGCCCTTTGCCCTTTCTTCGGGTCCGATTGCTGGAGTGCGGGTTGGCCGAATTGCTGGGAAACTGGTTGCGAATCCAACGGTTGCGCAAATGGCTCAAAGCGATATCGACATGATGGTTGCTTCTTCGCAAGATGCCATTGTGATGGTCGAAGGAGGCGCTCACCAGGTTTCAGAGTTGGATTTAATTGATGCTTTGTTTTTTGCTCAATCCGAAGGCATGAAAGTGATCAGCGCTTGTCAAGAGATGCGCTCTGAAATGGGTGTGCCGAAACTTAATCTTGAGGCTCCGCAAAGGAAAGAGGAGCTCTTTGCGCGTGTCGAAGCGCTGGCTTCGCACGAAGGGCTTGCTCAGGCGCTTCAGATTCATGAAAAGCAAAATCGTTACGGCAGGATGGATGAAATCAAAGCAACTGTTTTGGCGGCTTTCTCAGAAGAAGAATCCAGCACAGTAGCCCGTTATTTCTCAGAACTCAAAGCGCGTTTGATGCGCTTTAGCGTCCTAGACACCCAGACGCGAATCGATGGCCGTCGATTTGATCAAATTAGGCCTATCTGCGCGGAAGTCGGTATTTTGCCTCGTGCACACGGGTCTGCCTTGTTCACGCGAGGGGAAACGCAAGCGGTTGTCACGGCGACTCTTGGCACACAGGATGACGAGCAAAAAACAGATACCCTTTTAGGGGAAGCTTCTAAGAAGTTTATGCTTCACTATAATTTCCCGCCCTTTTCGGTGGGGGAAGCAAGGCCCTTGCGAGGAACCTCTCGTCGCGAGATTGGGCATGGTGCTTTGGCTGAGCGAGCCGTTGAGAAAATGGTTGAGCAGGGCGATGATTTTCCTTACACGATTCGAATCGTTTCAGAGATTACAGAGTCGAATGGGTCTTCATCGATGGCCTCGGTTTGCGGAGCCACTCTTTCGATGTGGGATGCTGGAATTAAGCTGAAAGCTCCTGTGGCTGGTATTGCGATGGGCTTGATTCAAGAAGGTGATCGAGTCGCTGTTTTAAGTGATATCTTAGGCGATGAAGATCATCTGGGAGATATGGATTTTAAAATCTGCGGGACCGAGCATGGGGTGACGGCCATTCAGATGGACATTAAGATTGATGGTCTTTCCAAAGAGGTCTTAACTCAAGCCTTGGAGCAAGCGCGTCAAGGTCGATTGCATATCCTTGCCGAGATGAAGAAGGGCCTTTCCCAATCGCGAGCAGAACTCTCTGTGTACGCACCGCGTATTACGACGCTTCGTGTACACCCTGATAAGATTCGAGATGTGATTGGACCCGGTGGTCGAGTGATTCGTGACATTGTTGCTCGTTCGGGTGCTAAAATTGAGATTACCGACGACGGTATTGTAAAAATTGCAGCGGTGGGCTCCGAAAGTCTTCGAAAAGCGATTCGTATCATTGAGGATTTAACGAAAGAAGCTGAGATAGGCGTTGTATACCGAGGTCTTGTTAAACGCATTGTCGATTTTGGAGCCTTTGTTGAGCTCTTTCCCGGAACGGAAGGACTCTGCCATGTGTCTGAATTGGCTGAAAACCGAGTGAACCAAATTAGCGATGTTTTACAAGAAGGAGACGAAGTCAACATCGTCGTCTTGAGCATCGACCGAGAAGGCAAAATCCGCCTCAGTCGAAAACGCGCGTTAGGTAAGGAACCCGGTGAAAAAGTCAGTCTTTCTTAGTGTTGTATTTTTAAGTTGCCAAATATTAGCGTTGCAACCTCTTTCTGCAACGGAGCGTCCAGATTTCAAATTGATCGTGACGGGAGGTCTTTTAGGCCTTCAGAGTGGTCGAGAAGGTTTCTGGAGTTCGCCTTTGTTTCGGCTTGGACCAGAAGCTGCGTTAACGATTCAAGATGCAACGGTTCAAGCTTATTCCTTTGGCGATACGGTTTTTTTTTCTGAGCATTCGATTGATTTGGAGAAGCTTTTGGTTGCCGCTAGACCCTCTGCAACCCGATCGATTCAAGGTTTGATCGCTGCGCAACTTTATGGTGTGGCGTTAACGGATGGAGGTTTAAGCTCTGCCGATTCGGATGCTTTCAGCCGTGAGCTTGGAGCCACTCAGACACGCTTTCAGGTACAACCTGTTCCGATCTTGGGCCAAGTGGTATTCGCTGTCGATTTATCGTTGAATCAATCGGGTGTTCAATGGCCATCTAGAGTGAAAGAGTTCTCGCGCGTGGATGGAGTGCTGGCGGTTCAAAAGAAAGCAGGCAGAAGCTATTATTTCTTTCCCAGAAGTTTTCAATCTACCCAGCGAACCTTTGAATTTGTGGATCGATTTTTGAAGAATGGGAACGGCATTCCGACTCGTTATGTGGATTTGGGAAATGCTCTGACGAATAGCGAGCATGAAACACTGGATTCCGCCATCGAAATGAGCCGTTTGATCATGGCGCGAGATCCGGCTGCGTTGGCTTTGGGGCGTTATGATCTAAACGTGCTGATGGGCTTGCCTGAGAAGTCTGCCTACATTGGCGCTTTTACGGGGACAGGAGCTCCTTCGGGCGATCGAAAAGTTCGAATTGGGGATCAAGATATTCGATTCTTGGCCTTGGGTCATTTGTCGGACGTGGCTGCTGGATTTTTAAAAAAGGATTGGCGTTCCATTTCCATTGCGGAATCGATTGCGCGTGTCAAATTGACCGATCCAGATTTAGTCGTTGGCCTGAGTGAGAATAGCCTCTCTGCGGCCCAAGCGATTGAATACCCTGCGCTTGATTTGGTGCTGTCTCTGGCAAACGTTCGAGGAGGAGTCCTTCCAACCGAAGATGATATCCATCTCCGCGGCAATGAACAGCTTGGAATGCGCAGTGTAGCACCTTTGGTTCGCGTGGCTTCTTCGGATGTGACGGAAGTCTCCGTTTGGCTGAGCAAGCCGGGTCAAATCCGTCGCGTGTTGGTGAAGCGTCATCCAATCGTGGATGGAGTTGCGAGCCGAAAGAGCTTTGATCAGCCAGTTTTGGCTAAGAAAAACTGGAAACAAAAAGATTTTGAGAATCTGCTCGGAAATGTGCTGCTGAATGCTTATCCAGATTCGGAATTGGTGATCGTCGAGAAACGAGCTGCACCCACAGCCATCGATGCAGCCTTGCCAATGCCGCTGGCTGAGAAGCTGATTGCTCCCCATGGTCGAAGCATCAAGATTAAATTGGGCGGATACTTCCTGAAGAAAATTCTGACGGCGATCAAGAAAGATCAGTTTGAGTTGAATGTGCTTGTGGTGAACACCCTGAAAAGGCCGGTGTCTTCCACCGAAGTCTATCAACTGGTGGTCAGCGAGCGCGTCCTTGCTGCGATCAGCCATTTTGTCGCTCGCGAGAATCTCTTTGCAAGTACCAGCAATCCATCTCAATCTTTGCAAGTGGCGATGCAAGAAAGCAATCGCGAAGCGCATAAAATTTTCTTTCAGATCCGAAAGAGAGAAAGTCGCGAAACTCAGTCGATCGATGAACGGACTCGCCTGCTAGAAGCGGCACCCAGCATGCGAGAGCTGGTACGGGTTGGTATTCTAGATTTTGCTTGGACCGAAAAACGCCCGGAACGCTCGGTCTTGTTGTTTGAAATCAGCGATTTGGATCTGGGTTTGAAACTTAATAGCGTGAACACGACTCTGCTTCATTGGCAAGAAGAGGGGAAGGCCAATAGTCAAATAGCCTTTGATGAAAACAGGTTTTGGGATTCAAATTATTTGAATTATCTGTTCAACGTCAAGAGCGGGCTTTCTTACTTAAGTCCCAAAGTGGAAGCGAGTCTCACGGGAAGCGTCAAGTTTTACCAATCCAACGCAGACAAACCGAATGCGAAAACAATGAAAGAAGTACAAGGGGCCAGACCGGGGAAAGATTCGGTCAAACTCGAAGCCGAAGTTCGAGTCCCGGTGCCTGTTTACGTATCGCCTCTGTTCAAGCTTGCCTACGAAACCCAGTTGTGGCCGAATGCGCTCTTGACGAAAATCGATCCCCAATATTGGCCTCGCCGAGTTCACGATATGCGACTTTTTTTGGGGCTTTCTCGAAGGCCTGCAATGAGCTTCGAACTGTTCCGAGCTGGAGCGCTTCTGGCTTATGATTTTAGCCGGGATAGGCCTGCTCAGTCCTTTGGATTGGGTTTTGAGCTTGGGGGAGGGTACCGTTATAATTGGCGCTATTTTGGCTTCAAAGTTGACTCCAGTTTTCGAAAGTTGTTTTCGATGGTGAGTGACCCGGCTCCGGGAAGGATGAGTATGATTTGGTTGACCGATGCCAGCATCAGTGTGCCGATTGTGCACGGCTTCAGTGTTTCGGCGATGAGCAATCTAAATATTGGTGAGCGCATGGATATGCCCTGGAAGTTTGGTGTCGGCCTTGTTTTTGGGTTTGCGCTGTCTTATGGCGCCCAGTTCAAATGGTTGCTGTAGAAGAGCGAGAACTGTTTTTGGAATGGGTTCGGAATCTTGAGCGAGTGTCGCCAAAGCCAGAACCCGAGCTGGCCCCTGTGCGGAAAGCCTTGCGTCGCAAGAAACCGCTTCCCTACGAAGCCCGCATTGATCTGCATGGCATGACGGTGGAGCAAGCGTCGTACCGGATTCGAGCTTTTATCGGAGCTTGTCAGGCCAAAAAACTCCGACGTATTTTGGTTATACACGGTAAAGGCAGCGGTATTTTACGCGATGAGATTCGCATGCTCTTAGGTGGCCTGTCTTCCGTGAAAGAAGTTCAAGAAGCGCCACCTCGATTGGGAGGCGAAGGCGCTGTCTTAATTGCGGTCGAATAGGCGGGACTTTATCGGCAAGTCAGAGTATTCAGATCGCACGAACTCCCTAAGCAGCTATTATGGTTACTGACGGTGCAGGGTGTGTTGGCTTTGCCCTCCATCACCATGGCTCCAAGCACGCAATCGAATAACAGCCCATTGTCTGCTGCTCGCTCGCCCGTTTCAGGATTTACACAAGGATCAACGAACTGACACCAGGAATCGGGAGCTTGGTTGTAAATGTCGGGTTTATTGCAGGTGCTTTGGTTGACGCAGATGGATCCAAAATTGATTAAACCCGAACTGCCGCAGTGGGTGTATCGATTCGCTCCTAAATCAAAGCGTTCAACGATTGGCGTGAGAGCAATGTAAGGGTCAGAGCCTTGTAAAGAACCGGTAGCCCAACGAAAAGCAGCGCCAGTGCTGCCTGCGTCACAGTCCTCGGCCGGAAGCGTGTTGGCATCGTAAACCCCATCGTCTAGTTCGGTGGCCTGGTCTAAATTCTGATATCCACAAATGCCATTGCCGGTGGAGCTAACCAGCAAACCGGTTGTTTGGTGTCTATGCTCTTGGTTGTTAAAAACGATGGGGCTAACTCCCAGCTGAAATTGATAATTCCACACCGGCTGATTGCCGAAACGAGTATAACCATATTCCTGGTTGCCGTCCAAATTGAGAACCGTGGCGTAGACTTGCTCATAGTCGTTTGTGCTGTGTAGCCGGACGCATCGCTGTGTATTCCCGGCATCTGCTAAACACAGATCAACCGGATCTTCTGCACTGCTGGGTACCTTGACGCATTTAAGGCCAGGAGTTGGCGCGAGCGCATCGTATAGGCAATAAGGGTGCAAACCGTAGTTGTATGCGGCGATCAGAACGCTTGGGTTGAGAGCAAGGGTTGTAATCCAGAGCAGAATTTTCATTTTTTATCTCCAAATAGTTTCTCAATGATATCATTTTTAATTATTTGTCTTGGAAAAATTTTAAATGAATATAGAAATAAATACGATGAACTCTGTGAGATGCAGCCGCAGCGATTCCTGGCAAAATAAGTTATGGCGTTTAGACAACCGTTTAGCTTCGGAGACTTGGGAGCCAAAAGAATACGACTGCGATCGTCCTGTCCAAAGCTGCGAGGGCTTACACCTTGTTTGAATCGACTAACAATTTCTACCCAAGTCTAAAAAACTCGCGAGTCATTTTGACAGTGGTCAAAAAAATTTGTAATATGAGAGCATGCAGGGACGCTACCACTATTTGCGTCTGCATCCGCTTTCATTGGCAGAATTGCGGTCGGATTCCCAAAGCACCTTGATGGAGCTGCTCCGGTTCGGAGACCGGCGCAACAAGCGCTCTGTACGCATCCAGCAGCCGATTTTGCGCGCCTGTCGAGCCCTTGATCAGATCGCTAGCGATGTAAGTTCCGTCTTCTTGAAGTTCAAAGCGAAATCGGCTTTCTTCTAAATAAATTTCGAAAGTCTCTTTTAAAATTCGAGCTTTCAATTCCGGAGACTCGATCGGCCAGGCTATTTCCACACGTTGTACCAAGTTTCGAGACATCCAATCGGCGCTCGATAGAAATAACTCGGACTGGCCGTTATTTTCGAAGTAGAAAACGCGACTGTGTTCTAAGAATCGTCCCAAGACGGAATAAATTTTTAAATTGGGTCCGGGTTTTAAACAGCAAATTCCTCGAACAGTCAACTCAATCGACACGCCAGCCTCCGCTGCATGATGAAGAGCGTGCATCATATCGTGGTCTGCCAGCGCATTGAGTTTGGCTTTGATGCCGGCTTTCAGGCCATTTTTCGCGTTGATCCTTTCGCGTTCAATTTTCTCCAGCAAACCCGATTTCAGAGAAAACGGCGCCTCCAGACACTTTTGCAAAGGACCTCGTTTCGAGAGACCTGTTAACTGCAAAAAGATTTGATGAACATCCTCGCAAATTTGTGCGTGGGTGGTGAAGAAGCTGTAATCAACGTACAGCTTCCCGGTCTTGGGGTGGTAATTGCCTGTGCCCAGGTGGACGTAGCGCCGCAAACGACCCTTTTCCCTTCGAACCACCAACAGCATCTTGGCATGTGTCTTATAACCGACAATGCCATAGACGACGTGGGCTCCCGCTTCTTGAAGTCGGCTGGCGAGTTGAATGTTGGCTTCTTCGTCGAAACGGGCTCGCAGCTCAATCACGACGGTTACTTCTTTGCCGGCATTCGCTGCTTCAACCAAATGATCCACAATCACAGAATCTGAACCGGTCCGATAAAGGGTTTGCTTGATCACCAACACATGCGGATCGCGTGCCGCTTGTTTTAAAAAATCGCAAACCGAAGCAAACGATTCGAAAGGGTGCAAGAGTGCCCTATCTGCCTTTTTTAAGCTTTGAAAGGTGATTGAAACGGGTTGAGCGATCAAGGCTGGAAACTTGAGATCGGGCCGGTCAACCCAATCGTAAAGAGCCGTCAGCCGAACGAGATTGACGGGTCCTTTGATGCGGTAGATATCTTCTTCTTGGAGCTCAAAGTGGTTGGATAGAAACTGAACCAAACGATCCGGGCAGCTTTCTTCAATTTCCAATCGAACCGCGTTCCCGTATCGCCTCGAGGTCAGCTCACCTTCTAAGCTCTGTAAGAGGTCATCCGCTTCTTCTTCATCCACCGACAGATTGCTGTTGCGAGTCACTCGAAACTGGTACGAATTCACGACCTTTAGATGGGGAAAGAGAGCGGACATGTGAGCGCGAATCATCTGCTCCAGGGACACGATCTCCTTCCCTTCGCCGCCGATCTGCACCAAGCGCGGCAAGGATTTGGGAGCCGGAACCACCGCCATCTCCAGTCTGCGCCCAAATGCATCTTGGCCTTTGAGCGAAACAATAAAATTGAGGCTTTTGTTGGCAAGCAAGGGAAACGGGTGTGCTGGATCAAGACCAATGGGGCTTAAGACGGGCAGCAGCTGGGTTTGAAAGAAAGACTTGAGCCAGGCACGCTGCTTGGGGTTCCAATCCGATTTGTTTTTCAGCTGAATCTGCTCGGACTTGAGTGCTGGGAGCAATTCTTGGTTCAAAATCTCGTACTGCTCTAAGACTAATTGACGCGTTTGGGCTACGAGCTCTTCCAACAAAGGATTCGGAAGCAACTTGTTTCGAATTTTTTCTTTTAAGCTCGCCATGCGAATCTCAAAAAATTCATCCAGATTGTTGCTGCAAATGCAAAGGTATCGAAGCCTCTCTAAAAGAGGCAGGCTTCGATCCTTTGCTAAGGACAAAACTCGAAACTGAAAAAGTAAGGCGCTCAGATCACGATCGCAGTGCATGCCTCATGATATTAGTGCGAACGATTAGATTTGGCTCGATTTCCGAAACGCGGATTGCTTTTGTTGAAGAAACGTTTGCCTCGTGAGCGTTCCGGTTTTTCGGATTCGGATTTTGAAAGACGCTCTGGATTTAAGCCAATCTTTTCTGGACCCGCGATGGGCATTTGGCTTAAGTAAAGCGATAAAAGCTTCAGCAGCGTTTCTTCCAGGTTGGACTTATCTTCCAGTTTCTCTAAAAACAGACGTGCTTCTTTGGAAGTGGGTTGGGCTTCCAGCTTCGTCACCAGTTCTGACAACCGACCTTGTTTGACTTCTTGCAAGCTCGGTACGAATTTCATGGCAATGCGACTGCCCGTGCATTGTTCAATTTGGCGCACACGGCCTGCTTCCTTCGGAACCACCAAACTCAAGGAAACACCGCTTTTGCCTGCACGAGCGGTTCGTCCGATTCGATGAACGTAGGTCTCGCTGGAGCCTGGAAGATGGTAGTTAAAAACATGAGAGACGTCGGTAATATTCAGTCCTCTAGCGGCCACATCGGTTGCAATCAAAACTTGAATGCGTCCTTCTCGAAACGCCGCAGTCACGCGTTCGCGCTGCCGTTGCTCGATATCACCGTGCAAAGCCGCCGAAGCGTGTCCGTCTGAGACCAAACTTTGTTGCAGGGCGTCCACATCGGCTTTTGTTCGGCAAAACACGATCGATTTAAAGGGTCGATAGGCATCGATCAATCGAACCAGAGCGTCTTCTCTTTCGGATTCTTCAATCAAAAATGCGAGCTGCTCAATGTTTTGATTGGTGATTTCTTTGCCAGAGTTGGTGGTGACCACTTCGGGGTTATTTAAAATCTTTTTCGCCAGCTTTTGAATCAAAGAGGGCATGGTTGCCGAAAAAAGCAAGGTCTGGCGCTCTTTGGGAATGTGTTCGAAGATGGCTTGGATATCTTCTAAGAAACCCATGTCGAGCATTTCATCTGCTTCATCCAAGACGACCATCGTGGGTTTTAGTTTGGGAATGCGTCGGCTATTCATCAAATCCAACAAGCGACCCGGTGTGGCTACAATCACATGCGCTCCTTGTTTGACGGAGTCAATTTGACGTGCGTAAGAACTTCCACCGTAAATGGGTACACATCGGATTCCTTGAGTCCGACCGAATCGCTGAATTTCTTCGCACACTTGCGTGCAGAGCTCTCGAGTTGGCGTCAAAACCAGCAATTGAGTGGAGGAAGAATGGGGATCGATTTTTTCAAGCGCTGGTAAACCAAAGGCAGCGGTCTTGCCGGTTCCTGTTTTGGCTTGGCCGATGAGATCGCGACCGGCCATGACCAAAGGGATGGCTTGTTCCTGGATCGGGCTGGGTTTTTCAAAGCCTGCTCGTGCGATCGCTTTTAAAAGGGTTTCTGAGAATCCGAAAGTATTAAACATTTTTTTGCTCCGTTAAAATGACATCCAAAATACGATTGGCAACCGCATTCTTATCTTGCTTTTCCAGAGCGCACACAAGCCCAGCTCGATTGTAAATCGATACTTCATTCAAATTCGAGCCGATACCAAAATCTTCCTGACCGATGCGATTGGCACAAATCAGATCACAATTCTTGCCACGCAACTTTTCTTGCGCGTAGCCTTCCAAACTCGAACTTTCGGCTGCAAAACCAACCAAAAAAGGTCGATTCGTTTGATGCCCCAGAGTTTTCAAGATATCTGAATTTGGAATCAATGCTAGGGAGTATTTTTCAGATAGATTCTTTTTAATCTTTTGGGCCGAATAAACTGCGGGTCCATAATCCGCCACCGCCGCGCATAGGATGGCGATTTGGCACTGATTGCTGAGGGCCAAAACCCTTTCTTGCATGCTGCTGGCATTTTCAACGGGGTAGGCTTCTAGAGATTTAGGGACTGGGATGGACAAGGGGCCGTGCACCAACTTGACCAGGGCTCCTCGCATGGCAAGCGCGCGTGCTAAAGCAATACCCATTTTTCCCGAGGAGCGATTGCTGAGAAAACGAACCGGATCGATCGGCTCAAGGGTGGGGCCTGCCGTTACCAGCACGGTCAAACCCAAGTAGTCTTGAGGGGAAAATGCGGATGCAATCGCTTCATGAATTCGATCGAACTCCGCCAAACGCCCAAGCCCTTCGGCTCCAGAAGCGAGAAAACCTCGCTCTGGTTCAACTATGTAAACGCCTCGTTCTTGCAGGATTCGGAGGTTTGATTGAGTGGCTGGGTGCCTCCACATGTTGGATTCCATGGCGGGTGCAACGATCACCGGTCCCGTGAAAGACAGATAGGTTTGTAGCAAAGGCTCATCGGCTAAGCCCTGTGCCATTTTGGCAATGGTATTGGCGCTTGCGGGAGCCACGAGAAGCAAATCGGCTTCAGCTGCAAGTTTCACGTGATTGAGCGGGTGGGTTGAGCATTCACATCCCCAATTCCCAAGAATCTGCAAGGTGCGTTCGCTGACGAATTCGCGAGCCGCTTTCGTCGCCATCGCTGTCGCGAAAGCCCCTTTTTTCTGAAGGCTTCGCATCAATTCAGGCGCTTTGTAAGCAGCGATGCTTCCTGTAACGCCAAGCAAAATTTTTTTGTTTTGAAACATAAGAATCGGATCCGAGCATACTAAAGTCCAATCGAAGCGAACAGTCCCTGTGAACTGTGTTATGTCAAACACCATGTTCAGCACAAACCCGATAGAGCAATTCAAAAGCTGGTTTCATGAAGCAGAGCAAGCGGGGGTTTTGGTTCCCGAAGGCATGACTTTGGCGACGGTAGACGAAGATGGAATTCCGGACGCTCGTGTTGTCTTGCTCAAAGAGGTCCGAGAAGAAAGCTTTGTTTTTTTTACGAATTATTTGAGCTCGAAAGGGCGGCAGATTCATGTTCATTCACAGGCTGCCCTGGTTTTTTGGTGGGCCTCGATGGAGAAGCAAATCCGAGTTCGGGGCTCGCTCTTCAAAATAGAGCCTGCACAATCCGACGCTTATTTTAAAACTCGGCCAAGGGGTTCTCAGCTCAGTGTTTGGGCTTCGCATCAAAGTGAGATTTTACTGGAACGCTCAATTTTGGAAAAGAGCGTTCAAAGCTATGCTCGTCGCTTTGAAGGTAAAGAGGTTCCGAGACCTCCGCATTGGGGAGGCTATGCCTTGAAACCCAACTCATTGGAGTTCTGGCAAGGGCAAGAAAGCCGGTTGCATGACCGGTTTCGTTACTGTCGAAACTCTGCGGGATCTTGGGCCGTGAATCGTTTGTTTCCTTAAAAGAATTCTCCAAAGGCTATTTAATTCTTGAACGCATCGGTTGATAAAGGCTGGATGGAATGGTTTTGGATGTTTCTGATTGGGATTGTTGCTGGAGTTTGCTCGGGCATTTTCGGCGTCGGCGGAGGAGTGATCCTGGTCCCAAGTCTGGTTTTTGTATTGCGCTATTCCCAGATGATGGCTACGGGCACTTCCTTGGTCGCTCTTTTGCTGCCGGTTGGCTTTTTGGGAGTGCTTGAGTATTACAAAGCGGGCAAAATCACGGGCGAAAACATTCGACTTGGGCTTTTGATCTCGGCTGGTATGTTTATCGGGGCCTATCTCGGGGTTCGTTGGGCGATTCACTTGCCCATCAAGATTTTGACCAAAGCATTTGCGATTCTCTTATTTGCGATTGGAACCAAGTTGCTTTTGAGCAATTAGTTTCTGGGAACAGTTGTGCTTCGCTTTGGCTTGAAGTATAGGTAGCCTTATGCTCGCTTTCATGATTACCCTCCAAGTTATTGTCGCGATCTTTATGATTGGAGTTGTGCTGCTCCAGCCCGGAAACAAAGGCGGAGCGAGCGCAGCGTTAGGTGGGGCAGGTTCGGATACTGCTTTCGGTGGACGCGGTGCGAACACCCTGCTGGCAAAAATCACGTTTGCAGCGGCGGCGGTATTCATGATCACCAACATTCTTTTGTCTCTCATGTCGACTCCTGCTGCTTCTGTGCTTGATTAATAGCATGCCGATTCGCTTGCCGAGTGTTTCAAAGAGCCAGGTCGAAGTTTCGAATTGGCAGGTAGGCAACGCTGATTTTTTGAACGAGCTGGGTTCTTGGCCCAACAAGGCCGCTGAGGTTTTGTCTGAGCTATTGAAAGCAAGATTCTCAATCGATTTTAAACAAGGCTCAGCCGTTCAGGCCTTCGAACCAGTCGGTCAGGTGATTCCGATTTCATGGCCTGTGCGGAACATCACCTTCTTTTTGGAGCTTGAGACCGAATTCGCGCAATGCTGTGCTTATCGTGCGATTGATCGATTCGAAACACCTGTCGGCTTAGACCCGGAACTGTCTGCTTTAGAACAAGGAATTCTAGATTATTTGCTCTCGAAAGTGAGCCAAGCCTTGGGCGAATCGATGGTTGTGGCGCATTCGGCCAGGCCGATCGATGCAGCGATGGTGGCTGTTGTGTGTGAAATGAAGTGTGAAGATCGAAAGTCTTTCGCTCGAATTTGGATTCCTCAGGCGTTTTTTGCTGTAATTCCTGAAACAGAGGCCTTGGAAAGAGGCAAAGCCATTTGTCATTTAGCCAAAACTCAACTGGTGATTGAGCTGGGTTCGATTTCGATTTCTGGCAAAGAATACATCGATTTAGAAATCGGTGATATTTTAGTGTTGGAAGAGCTTTCGCTGGAAAATGTGCAAGGTCGATGTGCTGATTTGCCCATTCAGCTCACCGCCAGTGTGCAAAAAAACGCGGACGTACAAAACTACTCACTGACGCTTAGGAGGGTTCATGGCTGAAAATAAGGTTGAAAATTTATCTGTTCAAGTGACGATTGAGCTGGCTCGAAAGTGGATGACTTTTCAACAAATCGGTGAACTCAAAGCAGGTCAAACGCTTGAGCTGGCTCAGAAAATAAGCGATCCGGTTCAGTTGATGGTCGCAGGACAGCTGATGGGTCAAGGAGAATTGGTCGAAATTGAAGGCCAGCTCGGCGTGAAGATCTTGTCGCTCCTGGAACCCAGGAGTTAACGTGGAGCTCTTGTGGGGATTTTTGCAAGTCGCAGCAATGCTGGCGGCGGTGCTGGCTCTGGCTTACTTGTTGCTCAACAAAGGCCTGGGGAAGATGCTTTTGAAGAATCAAGGCTCTCAGGAGTTGCTTTTGCGAGAGCGCCTGTATTTAGAGCCAAAGAAATCTCTTTACTTGGTTGAAGTGCGGGGCCGTGAATTTGTTCTCGCATCGGGAGAAGGAACCCTGTCGATCGTCTGTGAGCTATCCAAAGTCGATTAGCGGATTAAAGCATCGAGTCTTTTGTGTTTTAGTGGAACATGCGTTCCTGTATTTGGAAGTCTCTGACTCTCACGATTGGGTTTTCACAGAATCTGTGGGCTCAATCCATCCATCTGAATGAGGTCAGCAGCCTTGCGTCTGGAGCGGGAATTGCTTCGAAGCCTTTGTTGCTGATGATGGGCTTGGTGGCTCTGTCGCTGTTGCCTTTTGTGGGGATGATGGTGACCAGCTTTGTGAAAATGGCAGTCGTGTTGTCCATTACGCGACAGGCCATTGGGATGCAGCAAGCGCCTCCCAACACGGTGATCACAGGGCTTTCTATTCTATTGACGGTCTATGTGATGCACCCGGTGGGGCTTGATGTTTATCGAAAATCCGAGCGCTACATGAACTATCGAAGCAGCGAATTTTTCGACAAAGCCAACGTGGATATGCTTTTGAAAGCGGTTCAAGTGTCCGAAGAACCCATAAAGCACTTTCTTAAAACGCAAGCATCCGAAAAAAATCTTCAAATGTTCTATCGAATCGCTCAGAAGATTCGCAAAGCGGAAGACAGACCCTCTTTGTCCATGAACGATTACATCATCTTAGTGCCCGCTTTTGTGATTACAGAGCTGACCAAGGCCTTTCAAATAGGGTTCATGATCTTTCTGCCGTTTATGGTGATCGATATGGCTGTGTCGAATATTCTGATGGCGTTAGGCATGCAGATGCTGGCGCCTACGATGATCAGTCTTCCTTTTAAACTGCTGCTGTTTGTGATGGTGGATGGTTGGCACCTGATTAGCAAAGGCCTTGTGTTAGGTTATCCGCTATGAACGTCGCGGCCTACGTGGCTCAAATGACGAATGAAGCGATTTTGCTGACCATTTTAATTTCAGCTCCATCGATTGTTGCCAGCCTGGTCATTGGCTTGGCAGTGGCTCTCTTTTCCGCGGTCACTCAAATTCAGGAACAAACCCTAAGCTTTGCCCCTAAAATGGTCTTTGTGTACGTCGCCATGGCGGTCTCAGGGAGTTGGATCGGCGGCTTGATGATTCGCTTTGCGACAAAATGCCTGAGTGAATTTGCGAATATGCCCTTGGGTTAATCGATGCCAGAACTCCTGCTGCTTGCACTCATTGCCACACGGATGATGATCTTGGTGACTTGGGTCCCGTTTTTAGGCTCAAAGAATGCTCCAGGGTCGGTTCAAATCGGAATGGCGATTCTGTTGGCTATTTTATTTTGGCCGCTCGCTGTTTCTCAGATGCAGGGCGAATTGCCCAGCACTTGGCTGCCTTTTACGATGTTATTGCTGAAAGAAGCGTTTGTTGGCTTTGTCATCGGATTTGTAGTGACCCAGATTTTCGATGCTGCTGAGATGGCAGGGCAGATCATGGATACAGTTCGAGGGACCAACCAAATCCAGTTAATGGTTCCAGAGTTAGCAGAACGCAGTTCTCCTTTAGGGGATCTGAATTATCAGCTGGCTCTTATCCTTTTCTTGGCCTGTGGATTGCAGGAGGTTTTTTTTGATGGGTTGGTCGAGAGTTTTTATTTGCTGCCTGTGAATCGGTTTCCCCCATTCTCCAGTGGCATTGGGCCTTTCTTCGAAGAGTTTACGCTGCTTTTGGGAGGCGTATTTCAGATAGCCGTATCGCTTTCATTGCCGGTCGTGGCAGTTTGTTTGATCACCAACCTGGCCTTCGGTCTGATCAACCGCATGGCTCCTCAAATTAATGCGTATTTCTTGGCGATGCCAGCCACTGCGGTAGGGGGGCTTTCGATGATGTTCTTGGCTCTTTTCATGACTCTGAGGAAGTTGGAAGCCGACTCCGTGCAGCTTCTGGAGCAATTTCTGAAGACGATTGCTTTGCTGGGTTAGTGGGCAGAATCGATTTTCGGGCGAACTTTCCATCGAGCCGTCCCGTGAGGATACCGCCTCCTAGAAGGACATCGCCATCGTATGCAACGGCTGCTTGTCCAAGTGCTATCGCATGAGCCGGCTCGAAAAATTCGAAGACCAACTCACCATTGGGATCGATCGACCAATGGGCGCGCTGCGGCTCGTGCCTCGAACGAATTTGCACCCACACTTCCTTGGGCCAATCAGCGGTTGGCACGATGGCTTTGATGGGGCTTGCACTCACCTTGGAACAAGCTAACGCAGACTTCGGTCCCAGCGTCACGATTTGTTCGGTTGGATCCAGGTCTACGACATAGCTTCGCTCGCCAAGCCCGATCCCGATTCCACGACGTTGGCCAATGGTAAAGTGATGAATGCCGGAGTGATTTTGAATGTGTTGACCATCCGATCGACGCATTTCTCCTGTGGGCATGGGTCCGGAGGCATTTTCAACCACCTTGGCATGGTCTCCGTCGGGAACAAAGCAGATTTCGTGGCTATCGGGTTTGTCGTGAACTTTGAGGCCCATTTTCTGGGCCAGTGCCCGAACTTGGGGTTTAGGAAGATCGGCTAAAGGCAGGTGAAGGTGCTGAATGACTTCCGGATCGGTGCCGTAGAGATAATAGGTTTGGTCTCGGGAACGATCCAGCGGACGGGATAAAGTTTTATGGCCCTGATAGGTCACGATTTTAGCGTAGTGACCGGTGGCTAGCGAGGCTCCTAAGGCTTTGGCTGTTTGGTAGAGATCGCCGAACTTGACTTCGTGATTGCAAGCGAGGCAAGGAATGGGGGTCTGCCCGGATCGATAAGCTTTTACAAAGGGTTCAAAAACGATTTCTTTGAAGCGCTCGCGGGAGTCGATGGCGTAGAATGGGATCTGAAGTCGATCGCAAATCTGCCGTGCATCCGTCATGTCGTCGATTGAGCAACATCGACCTTCACGCTTCTCAAGAGAGCCATGATCGTCAGGAGCTAAACGAAGCGATACACCAATAACCTCATGACCTTGCTCTTTTAAAAGCAACGCAGCAACCGAGGAATCAACTCCTCCCGAAAGTGCAACAACGATTTTCACAGTGTCTTGCAGGATAAGCTGTTCTTTCAGACTAGGCAATCGGAGACCTGAATGTTAGTGGATTTAAAAGGAGTCTGAAATGCGTATTTTTGTCTTAGGAACCCTGTTGTTGTCTTGGGTCTTGCAGGCGGAGCAAAAAATTGGAGTCGTAGACCTCGAGAGAGCAATCAATGAAGTGGAAGAGGGGAAAGAGGCGAAAACCAAGCTCCAAGGCGAATTCAAAAAAAAGCAGGATCTTTTAGATAAAAGACAGAACAAGTTAAAGAAGCTGCAAGACCAAATTCAAACTCAAGCGATCACACTGACAGAAGAAGCACGGCAACAAAAAGCCATGGAGTTTCAACAAGAAGTCGCGGAGGCACAGCAGCTCTACGCAACCATGCAACAAGATATGGTCAAGCGTCAGCAGGAAGTCATGGGCACCATTCTGAAAAAAATGAACCCAATTGTCGAAGATATCGCCAAAAAAGAGGGCTATACCCTCATTTTAAACAAAAGCGAGGCAACCGTCCTTTATATCCAACCTGGATTGGATCTGACCCATACGGTGACCGAGCGTTATAACGGGCTTCATCCTTTATCCGTTTCCAAGCCTAAAAAGAAATGAAGGCTCTCTCAACAACATCAGCGTGAACGCTTTCGTGAGGAGTAACGCGACTGAACAAAAGACAATCAACGCGGTCTGTCTCGGTTGATGATGCTTGATGAGTTCATGACGGGTTGGTTTGCAGAACATGAAAGCGGCCAAGCGAGCGATCGGGGTCATCGCTAGCACGATCGCTGCGATGGATAAGGCGATGAACCAAATCTTCGATTCTGCGAGAGCTTTCTGGGTGAAAGCCTCGTAGAATGAAAATCCTACTGTAAAGGGAAGACCGCCAATGGAACTGAGAATGGACAACCAGGCAAAGGAGATCCACGGGTGCTTTTGTCCTGCTCCTGCCAAATCTTCCCAATTTTTATCCGATTGTCGCCGATGTTTCCAGAAATGCAGGCCCATAATGGCTCCTGGGACTGAGAACGCAATTTGCAAGTAGAAGATGGGCAGCATGTGAGGGGCATGGAGCGCGGTTAAAATCAATATTCCGCTTTGCGTGGTGAGCAAGAAAGAAACAAGCCGATCGATACGCGTTTGATCCAGAGCCGCAAAAGCAGGTAAGATGAGCGATGCAAACCCAAATGCGGTTAATGGAATCGTCAAGCGCGGGTCTGTTTTGTTGGCACAAAGGACTTGCAGCAAAGGCCCTCCCGAGATTAAAGAACCCGCAAAAAAGTGGATGCTGGCGAATGAGGGAGCGCCGTCGAGCGTGTCTACGAAGCGCAAGACAAATGGAGAAGCTCCAATCCAAAATAGCGCAGCCATCAAGAGGGAAATCTCTAAAAATCCATCGCTTTGCTTCGTGAGTTCTGAAAATTGCAAGGAATAGCCGTGCTGAGTAGCCCAAGCCAGAATGAAAGAGAGAAAGCAAAACTGAGAAAGCGATAGGAAGCTTAGTTTGATGGCGATTTCAGCAACTCGTTTGCCGTGATTGCGAAAATAAGTGAGCCCGATCCAGGCAATATTCAGAACCGAACCCATGCAGGTAAAAGACAAAAGATCGCTGGCTTGGCAAAGCTTAAAGAGTAAGAGCTGCGCCAAACCCAGTAGAAAGTAGGGTTCAAAGCTCTGAAATTGCGCGTTTCGCAGACTGACGGCTGTCGTTATCAGCGTGAGGATTCCCAAAATGCTCAAAGCGCAGAGCAAGATCGAATGGTTCCATTGTGAGCTTAAGGTAAAAAATTCGATTAAAAACGATGAGATCATAGGAGAAAAGCCAGCGTAAAAAGCAAGATAGCAAGGACGGAGTTGTGAACCAGCGAGATCCATTTTCGGGTTGCGAACACGAGCCCCAGGCAAAGATTTAAAAGCGATAGCAGCGTTAAGCAAAGACCTAGAAGCGTTTTACTGGGCTGATGGGTTGTTAGAATCAGAAAAGCGTAAGCGGGGCTTTGCATCATAAAAAGGTAAACAAATCGCTCTTGCCTACTTTGGGTGGAGAGAGAATGAATGAAGGCCAAGATGCAAGAAAAGCCAACGAGCCATTGGAGCAATTCGGGGTGAGGGCATGGGGACGGGACTTGCATAAGCCAGGCGAGTCCAACGGGAGTCATGGTTGCGAAAGTCAAAACTTGAATCGAAGTAGGGCATTCAAAGAGTAAGCTTCGAACGTGCGGAGCTGCCAAAATAAACCACATGCGTGCCAGAGCAGGCAAGAGAATGATCCAGTACGCCCATGAAGTACGAGCGAAATAGGCAAAATAGGCACAGAGATCAATCACGAGAAAATAGATGAACGCTTCGTAAGAGATGCTGACTTTGTAGAGCCCGCCGCGCATGGCAATGACGAAAAGCAAAATACTGATATGCACGAAGGCAAATCCGCAGAGCAAAGAGAAAGGTTCAAGCTCGGACATAGTATAGAGTCCATAGAACGAAGCTTAGCAGGGCCCAGAAAAGAGATTTTTGAGCATTGGCATCGAAAAAGGGGCGTAGTGCCGCTCGCGCGATCGAAAAGAGCATATTCGGGATCGTGATCCAAATCAGGTAAAGAGCGTTCACTCAGTTTCCATATTCCTTGATTTCGTCCATGTGAAGAGTCCCATGATGGCGCCAAAGAAATGTGATTAAAACTCCAAACAGCGTGATCTGTAAACCGAAGACAATCGACAAGAGCCAGGCGATATCCAGAGCCTTGTTCTCCGTTAAAATGCAAGCGATTCCAGCAAAAGTAAGCATGAAAGCCAATGCAATTGCGAATAGATTTCTTCGAACCAAGAGCCCAAGCAGGCCTAACAGGATAAGACTGATTTCAACGAACATGGTGACGTGAGAACAGAAAGGCGACGGTGAAAGTTGCCAAAATAGCTACGGGTAGGATCCAAGTCAGATTGGAGAAAGACGGAACGGAGTAGGTGGGCAGCGAAGTGCTTGCGAAATCCAGATGCCTCATTTCCCAGGCGGCAAAAAGCAGAGTCAGAGCGCGCAGAAATTTCCCCAGCCGGAACCGTCTTTTTCTGAATCTCTGAGGGTCATCCGGAATGAGCCAAGACACTCCCAATAGAAAAGCGGCAGGAAAGATCAAAAGTGGTTGTCCAACCAATGGCATGATCAGGAGGATAAAAGCTACGCTGTAGAGCGAGCTCTTGACGAGGGTTACGAGAAAACTCAGCAAGAGAATCAACCCATGAAGGTCGGGGAATGGTAAATCGGTCATGGCAGGCGCAATCATAGCTTTAAATTTTCATGTTTCGCAAATCCTATTGGAGACCAGTGGCCAGCAAGGATAGCCCTAACGCATATTCTCGATGAGTCTTGCCTCCACCGTAAAGTCTTTTCTCGGTTCCTATCCTGCGGTAGTCATTGCGAATGGCGATTAAGAAAAATCTAAAAACCCAAGCACGGTGCTTTAGGCAAGCAAAGCTGCTGGTATTCTTAATTTGGGGACAAACCGCTGTTGCTGCCTGGCTTAATCAAAGCCAGGTAACGAATGCCGTGGCGAATCAGGCACTAACCCAGCTTGTTTCGAACCAGACATTGCCTGCCGCCCAGCAAAAACAATGGTTCTCGACCGGATTGAAGGCCTTGTTTGCCGAGCTAACTCCGGCGATTCAAGCGATGCCAGATTATACGGGCCAGTTTGTAGCCAATTGTTCCATTTTCATGAACACTCACATCGAGCAGGTTTTGTGCGAGATCAACTCCACGACTGCTTTGGTGAGACCCGAGAGTTGCGGACAGAGTTCCTTACTTCCTTTGGAATATGAGCATCAAATTACCGAAAGCGCGATTTTGCTGGTGAGTTTTTACGCTGATTGGACGCGTAAGACGTCGTTATCCTCCGAATCTTATGCCGTTCGTTTGTTCGATCGGATGCCAACGTGCACCGCGTCTGCGAGCGTTTCAGAGACAGGGCCAATACTCAGCCAAACCTTGAGCCCTACTGAGTCTACCTCTTTGAATTTTACGATAAGCCCAAGTGCTCCTGTGGTTTGGAACCCCGAGTGGGCAAATTGGCAGATAACGACCGGTGTCTATCAAGACAACGCCAATCAAACGGGCCGCTACCTTGAATCGGTTCCAGGAGTTATCACGGATCAAATGACGGGTTTGCAGTGGCAAAAAGTAGGGAGTGCGCCTGCGGGTAATTGGACGGCTGCGCAGGCCTATTGCGCTAATTTGTTTGAGTCTGGGTTTGGGGATTGGCGTTTGCCCGCGCACGTGGAACTTCAGACTTTGGTGGATTATACGATGGATTGCGCTGGTCCCAGCGTGGATCTGAATTTTTTCCCAGGCGCTCAAACCAGCAGTTACTATTGGTCCTCGGACGCTTTACAGGGTTACCCTGGCAGTGCTTGGTGGGTGAGCTACGGTAGTAGTGGTGCCTATTACGCAGGCCTCGTTTGCAGCCAGGGTTATGGTGCTTGTTCTTCAGTGCCTGCGAGCGGCTTTGCCCGTTGTGTGCGACCCTCGTTGGCAGATCGAGAGATAGATCGTTACACCTTTAATAGCACGCAGGTTCTGGACACCGTAACGGGCTTGATTTGGCAGCGAACGGTTTCTGGAACTTATAACTGGGGTGCAGCGCAGGCTTATTGTGCGGGTTTGAATCTGGACGGTTTGATCTGGCGTCTTCCGAATGTTAAAGAGTTATCGACGCTTCTGGATGTTCGCATAGCATCTCCGGGTCCGACGATCAATACGACGGCTTTTCCGAGTACACCTCAGGCTGGGTTTTGGACATCAACGCCTTGTTCGTGTGCGTCTTCATCCGTCGCGTGGCTGGTCGATTTCATCTATGGTTCTGTGTCCTACACTGGCATGGGCACTTTTGACTATGTTCGTTGTGTGCGCTCTCCTCAGGTTTACAATCCCGAGTGGGCGAATTGGCAAGTGACAACGGGCGTCTATCGAGACAACGCTAATCAAACGGGCCGCTACCTTGAATCGGTTCCAGGAGTTATCACGGATCAAATGACGGGTTTGCAGTGGCAGAAAGTAGTGAGTGCGCCTGCTGGCAATTGGACGGCTGCGCAAGCCTATTGTGCTAATTTGTTTGAGTCTGGGTTTGGAGACTGGCGCTTGCCCACGCACGTAGAACTTCAGACTTTGGTGGATTATACGATCAGTTGCACTGGTCCCAGCGTGGATCAGGATTTTTTCCCAGGTACTCAAACCAGCAGTTACTATTGGTCCTCCGACGCTTTGCAGGGTTACCCTGGAAGTGCTTGGTGGGTGAGTTACGGCACCGGTGCCTATTACGCGGGCCTTGTTTGCAGCCAGGGCTATGGCGTCGCTTGTCCTTCGGTGCCCGCGAGCGGTTTTGCCCGTTGTGTGCGACCTTCGTCGGCAGAACGAGAGGAGGATCGTTATGCCTTCAACAGCACCCAGGTGCTGGACACCGTGACGGGCTTAATTTGGCAACGGATGGTTTCCGGAACTTACAGCTGGAGTGCAGCGCAGGCTTATTGTACGGGTTTAAATCTGGACGGTTTGAGCTGGCGCCTTCCGAATGTCAAAGAGCTATCGACGCTTCTGGATGTTCGCATGGCATCTCCGGGTCCGACGATCAATACGACGGCTTTTCCGAGTACACCGCAGGGCGGCTTTTGGACATCAACGCTTTATACGTGTTCCTCATCCAACGCCTGGGCGGTCTTTTTCGATAATGGCTACGTCGCCTTCAATGATATGAGCTCTTCTTACTGTGTCCGTTGCGCGCGTTGAGGATGGGATGTTGATCCTTTGACTTTTGACCTTTTAATAAAGAAAATGGAAGGCAGTAGGGCCCGAAATAGGCACTGGCTCGTTAGCTTCTGGGAAAGATACGTTGCATGAAGTTCTTGAGGAAGACATCGCTGCTGTAGATGTCAAGTCGTTTCTTGGTAAGCGCTGGTCCTTGATGGGAGCGCAATTTCGTGCGAGTCATAGGATGAAATAGTGGTTGTCGCGTTTAGGGAGAGCACTTAGAGTGTATCGAGAGAATTGCTTCCGATTTGAGCGTTCGTTTGTATCCTTGCCTGCGTCGGGGTGGGGGGGGGGTAAATATAGTCATTTTAACTGTTTCATATTTGAATTTAATAATATATACTTGATTCAACTTCGCCCCCATGAGAAGGGGTGTGAACGATGAATCGGTATTTGTGCTCCTGGCTGTTATTGCTGTCTTTACCGGTTCAAGCGGGTTTTGTGCTTCGAGAAGGCTTCTCCGAAGTTCTGAGTCAACAGTTTTCAAATCTGACGCAGCTTAAGAATCAAACGAGCTCTTTATCCAAAGAGCTTGTGACACAAAATGCCATGAGGGGATTATGGTCTCTCATTGGGCCTCATCTTCAAGCCTTACCGGGTTGTTGTAAGAAGCCTTTTAGCTCAAATTGCTCTGTGTTTTTCGATGCCGAAATTGATGAGGTTGTGTGTGATGCGCAATTTGAAGAGGTTCAAGCAATTTCGACATCTTGCGAAGCCGAGCAACGGTTTCCAGTGGGTTATTTGGCGCAGTTACACAAGAGCAATATTCTCCAGACGCGCATTGTCGTGGGTCTGGCGCCTGTGCAACATCCGCAGGTGATGTATTGGTTGTATGATAAATTGCCACCGACGCTTTCACAATCTGTGACACAATCAAATTCCATGAGTGGCCGCAACACTCAAACCGGCACAGATTCCGCAAGCCCGATGAATAGCACCACGGATTCTGTTGGCCCAACGAGTAGTTTTACAGAGAGTTTATTGTCGAGCAGGAGCGTGTCGTTTAGCTCAACTGCCACTGAATCATTGACTCCAAGCCATTCGGTTGCAACAGAATCGGCTAATCTGTCGCATTCTTTGAGTGGGAGCACTGTTCCGTGCACGAGCGAGAGCTTGTCTCATTCTCAAACTTTGAGTTCTACCCAGTACCCATCGTTCAGTTCAAGCCTGAGTCCCAGTGCTCCCGTGGTTTGGAACCCTGAGTGGGCGGATTGGCAAGTGACAACGGGTGTTTATCGAGATAATGCCAATCAAACGGGCCGCTATTTTGAATCCGTTCCGGGGGTTATCACGGATCAGATGACGGGTTTGCAGTGGCAAAAGGTAGGGAGTGCATCTGCGGGCAATTGGATTGCTGCCCAGGCCTATTGCACAGATTTGTTTGAGTCTGGGTTTGGAGACTGGCGTTTGCCCACGCACGTGGAACTTCAGACCTTGGTGGATTATACGATCAGTTGCGCTGGGCCCAGTGTGGATCTGGGTTTTTTCC
The DNA here is from genome assembly GCA_016000045.1 of Myxococcaceae bacterium. Classification (NCBI taxonomy): domain Bacteria; kingdom Pseudomonadati; phylum Myxococcota; class Myxococcia; order Myxococcales; family Myxococcaceae; species Myxococcaceae bacterium. The sequence goes on from JAECQY010000001.1 coordinate 225,206, forward strand.
CAGGCACGCAAACCAGCAGTTACTATTGGTCCTCCGACGCTTTGCAGGGTTACCCTGGGAGTGCTTGGTGGGTAAGTTACGGCAGCGGTGCTTATTACGCGGGTCTCGTTTGCAGTCAGGGCTATAGCGGTTGTTCTTCAGCGCCTGCGAGCGGCTTTGCCCGTTGTGTGCGATCCTCATCGGCGGTTCGAGAGGTGAATCGTTATGCCTTTAATAGCACCCAGGTACTGGACACGGTGACGGGCTTGATTTGGCAACGAACGGTTTCCGGAACTTACAACTGGGGTGCGGCGCAAGCTTATTGTGCGGGTTTGAATCTGGATGGTTTGAGCTGGCGCCTTCCGAATGTCAAAGAATTATCGACGCTTCTGGATGTTCGTGTGGCATACCCGGGTCCAACGATCAATACGACGGTTTTTCCGAGTACACCGCAGAGCGGCTTTTGGACCTCAACGCCTTATTCGTGTGTGTCTTCATCTAACGCGTGGTTGGTTGGTTTTGACTGTGGTTACGTCATCTTCAATGGTTTGAGCCCTGCTGGCTATGTTCGTTGTGTGCGCTCTCCTCAGGTTTACAATCCCGAGTGGGCAAATTGGCAAGTGACAACCGGTGTCTATCAAGACAGCGCCAATCAAACGGGCCGCTACCTTGAATCGGTTCCAGGAGTTATCACGGATCAAATGACGGGTTTGCAGTGGCAAAAAGTAGAAAGTGCGCCTGCAGGCAATTGGACGGCTGCGCAGGCTTATTGTGCTAATTTGTTTGAGTCTGGGTTTGGAGACTGGCGTTTGCCCACGCACGTGGAACTTCAGACCTTGGCGGATTATACGATCAGTTGCGCTGGGCCGAGTGTGGATCCGGACTTTTTCCCAGGCACTCAAACCAGCAGTTACTATTGGTCCTCAGACGCTTTGCAGGGTTACCCTGGCAGTGCCTGGTGGGTGAGTTATGGGAGCGGTGCCTATTACGCAGGCCTCGTTTGCAGCCAGGGTTATGGTGGTTGTACTTCAGTGCCTGCGAGCGGCTTTACGCGTTGTGTGCGACCCTCGTCGGCGGTTCGAGAGGTAGATCGTTATACCTTTAATAGCACACAAGTTCTGGACACCGTAACGGGCTTGATCTGGCAACGAACGGTTTCAGGGAATTACAACTGGGGTGCAGCGCAAGCTTATTGTGCGGGTTTAAACCTCGACGGTTTGAGCTGGCGTCTTCCCAATGTCAAAGAATTGTCAACGCTTCTGGATGTTCACGTGGCATACCCGGGTCCGACTATCAACACGACGGTTTTTCCAGGCACGCCTCAGGCCTGGTTTTGGACATCAACGCCTTATTCGTGCGCGTCCCCGTCCGGTGCGTGGGGCGTGGATTTCGGTAATGGCGGCGTCTTCACGGTTAGCATCAGCAATACTTACTATGTTCGGTGCGTGCGTTGAAGACGGGATTTTTACTTTTTATTTTTATAAAATTGGCAATAAGCTCCAAAGTTTACGGAAGTAATTGAGAACCCAATTCATGACAGCGCGTCTAAACGCCATAATTTATTTTGACGGGAACCGAAAAGAAAACGGAAGGCAGCAGGGTTCGAAATAGGCTCTGAGGCGGCAGCTTGTGGGAAAGATACGTTTAAGTCAGCTTGCCATAGGTCGATAGAGGTGCTGAACCAAACTCACAGCTAGCGGTTCAGGCGATGCTATTTTTTAGGGATCTAAGGTCCGTCTCTTCTCAAGTACCCTCAATTGGTCAAAATGAGGTATCAAAAAATCTGTTGTTCTTCTTGGATAACTTGCGAGTGGATTGGCAATTTTTGCTGTTCAAGGTATAAGAAGGAAATATGGGACTATTTGCGGGCATTCTTCTCTTGTGCGCCTTGGTAATCATTCATGAGCTGGGGCATTTTTTGGTAGCGAAGTGGTTTGGTGTGAAGGTCGAGACCTTTTCCGTTGGATTTGGTCCCAAATTAATCAAGCGACGTTGGAGAGATACGGAATACTGTCTTAGCCTGATTCCTTTGGGCGGATACGTCAAAATGTTGGGTGAAACCCAGGATGAAGAGCTGTCTCCTGAGGACCAGGCGAGAAGTTTCCTAGGTCAAGTTCTATGGAAGAAGTCGCTGATTGCTTTCGCTGGGCCCTTTTTCAATCTTGTGTTGCCGATCATTCTATTTTTTGCGATCGGCATTGGAACTCAACAAATTCCTCGGCCAATTATCGGGATAATCTCGCCCGAACACGCAGCAGAGCGATCCGGACTTTTGCCAGGCGATGAAGTCAAATCGATCAATCAACAACCGATTCAAAGCTTTTTGGAGATGGTTCAGATCGTTTCGGCGCATCCAGAACAGAGCTTGTTGTTCGAAGTAGAACGTGCTGGAGGGCGGATTCAGTTAGAGGTTGTTCCAGAACGTGAACCGAATCCGAACCGACTGAAGAAAAACGAATCAATTGGAAGGATAGGAGCTCAATTGGCGGAACCGATTGCCTATCGTTCGGTTTTTGTCGGTCCTTGGAAGGCCGCGCAGAATGCGGTTCAATCCACCTATGTTTTAGTAGAAATGACGGTGCAGTCGTTGTGGATGTTGATGAAACTGGAAGTCCCGGCCAAGGAATTGGGAGGGCCTTTGATGATTATGAATGCGGCAAGCCAGGCAGCAGACCAAGGCTGGAAGTATTATTTGCAACTCATGGCATTGATTAGCGTGAATCTGGGTTTGCTCAATCTGCTTCCGATCCCGGTTTTAGACGGAGGGTATTTGGTTTTGTTTGGGCTCGAAGCGATTTTGCGTAAACCGATCTCTCCGACTCTCAGGCAAAGAGCCATGCAATTGGGCCTTGCTCTGTTGCTGAGCCTGATGGCTCTCGCTTTGTTTAACGACATTTCCCGAATCTTTTATGGGTGATCTTTTTGGGTATACCATACCCTGGAGATCAAAACTCAGTAGGCTATAACGGTTCTCATGCAAGGGAGGCTTGCGATGGAATCGTTGAATCCGAAAAGTTTTTGCATCTACTTTTTGATCGTTGCTTTGTTGACTCTGATGGAAGAAAAATCAGATTCGCTTCGAAATCGAGTAACGATGAACTGTCTTTCTTTCTGTGTACCTTACGGTCGATCCATTTGCAGTGCGGCCTGTTTAGGCGCTTACTCGCTTGATCGCAGCATTGCGATGGCCTCTCGGTATGTGAAAGAAGCCGCTAAAGATAACCGGCTAGCTCTAATTGCTCGCATCGCTCAATGAGTTCGACTTTCGAGTCGCAGCTCAATTTGCTCTTAAGAGACTCGATGCGATGTTCAATCGAACGCTTCGAACGAAATACTCTGGAACCAATCTGAGCCGGTGTGTAACCTTTTTTGGTCAAGCGCAATACTTCTTGCTCTCCTGAACTCAAGTTATCGGCAAATTCAAACCCAAGGTCTTTGAGAATGAGAGCCCGGATTTGGCTATCTGGGTCAAGCCCTAAGATACGATTTTCGTAGAAGGTATCGCCTAAAATACTGGGCAGGTGCAAGGCGCTTTCTCGCAAGAAGTCAAACATCCGAGAATGCGACTTGAGAAACCAGTTGAGAAAGAGCTTGAGTTCGCCGACGTGATTTAAAATAAAGCGGGCCTGGGTGTCGGTGGCATTGTCTGAGTGAAATCCGAATTCATCCACCGCAGTTTCCGATTTTTGGGAGATTTGGAAAAATAAGTTGAACTCAGATTGTTCGAAAAAACGGCGGGTCTCTTCCATTTGAACTAAGAATGGATTCTCTCTCGTAATTTCTATTTTTAGCTCGCTTTTTCGGTATCTTGGATGGCAATAGTAGACGTGCTTTAAATGAAAATCTTGATCGCCCAGGAATCGTATCACGTCGGTATTGTCGTCGTAGAGGAAAAAATTTCCATCGTTCGTGATTCGGTAGTAGTAGAAGTTATTGAAATTGAAGCGCTCCAAGATGATTTTAGCGCATCTTCGTACGGACTCCCAATGAGTTTCAGTGGCTAGTACCGTTGGCTCAAAAAATAAGTTCATTGTGAAACCGCAATGAAGGGTCTTTATTCCTGATTCAAACGAGTGGCAAGCCACTGATTGGCAAAAAAAGGAATCTCTTTCTATGGTTCAAGGAGAGGCGCAAGGTTTCGTGAGGAGAGCTCTATCGCTTTACTCGAATTTCAATTAGTGTCATAATGGTTTTTTTCGAAAGAGAGGATTTTTGCGATGTCCGAACTGTTTGGTCAAAGTGGTGCCGATGGCGGTGGGATTGTTTCCATGTTGTTCATGTTTGGCGGCATGTTTGCGATTATGTATTTTATCTTGATCCGTCCTCAGCAAAAACAGCAAAAGAAACATCAGGAGCTGATTGCCTCGCTCAAAAAAGGCGACGAAGTGGTCCTGAACAGTGGTATCTGCGGGCGCATTTTTTCAGTAGAAGACAAATACCTTGTTTTAGAGCTCATGGACAAAAACAAGGTGAAAGTCCTCAAGCACGCTGTACAAGGCTTAATGGCCGCCTAACCTGAGGTATTGGATTCTATATGTTTGAAAGTTGGAAAACACGGCTTCTTTTTTCGGGGATTTTGTTGGGAAGTGCGATTTATTTGCTCATACCCACTTTGGTCTATTTTCGTTTAGATGAATCGCAGCTGAGAGAAGTTCGACGCGATAAACACGCTTTTGCCAAAATGTTGCCGGCTTGGAGTATCGATACGCACATCGTGCCCGGACTCGATTTGCAAGGTGGTGTTCACATGGTCTTGGGGGTGGATGTCGAGAAAGCTCTGAAAGACCGGGCCGCTCGAACTGCGGAGAGGCTAAAAGATTATGCGAAAGAACAAAAGATGGCTTTCTCAGATATCAGTGCAGAACTATTGGGAACCTTTGCGAGTACTTCGGAGCGTGACACCTTCACTGAATTCGTTTCGAAAAAGTTTCAAGAGCTCCGACTGGTTTCTCAGACGGACGCCCAAGCCCAGTTCGAATTGGATCCGACTTTAGTCTCGTCCGTTCGACGGGATGCGGTGGATCAGACCATCAACACCATTCGAACGCGTATCGACAAGATGGGGGTCACAGAACCCAGTATTTCCAAACGTGGAAGCGATAAAATCCAAATTCAGCTCCCGGGATTTGATAATCCAGAAGAAGCCAAAAGTTTGATCGGTCGTACCGCTCAGCTCGAATTTCAGATGGTCGATGATAAGACAGAATTCTTGAAAGAGCTCAAAGACCTGCCTGAAGGTGTGCAGATGATCACAAGCTCTTATGGGCGCCCGAATGGAAGCCAAGGCAAAGATATCTTTTTGCAGTTTCCTGAGGAGAAGCTAGAAAGCGTCAAAAGCTATTTAAAAGGCAAAATCCCAGCAGAAAACGTGATCAAGTTTGGTTCTTTAGGACCCAGTTACCTGAGGACTTACACGCTTGACCGCAAAGTTGCCTTGACCGGTGAGGAATTGATCGATGCGCAAGTTTCTCAAGCTGGAGAGATGGATTCGAGACCGGCTGTCTCGATGACCTTTAGTGCAGGGGGAGCGCGCGTATTTGATGAACTTTCAGGATCCAACATTGGTAACCGAATGGCCATTGTTCTGGAAGAACGAGTCGATAGTGCGCCGGTGTTTAATACACGAATCCCGAGTGGGAGAGCCAGCATTACCCTGGGAGGAGGGCGAACGCATGAGGAAACATTGAAAGATGCGAATCAGCTGACTCTGGTCCTCAAATCCGGCGCTTTACCAGCCCCCGTCACTTTCCGAGAAGAACGAAGCGTGGGTCCTTCGTTGGGGGCAGATTCGATTCAAAAAGGCCAGATGGCGTTTTTAGTTGGCAGCGTACTCGTGATTTTACTCATGATTTTCTATTATCGAATCTCTGGATTTTTCTCGGTCGTAGCGGTTATCTACAACTTAATCCTAATGCTGGCGGCTTTGGCTTGGCTGGGAGCTACCGTCACACTTCCAGGGATCGCGGGTCTTCTGCTCACCTTTGGCATTGCGGTAGACGCCAACGTGATCATTAACGAGCGCATTCGAGAAGAACTCAGGCGTGGAAAAATGCCACGAGAGGCGGTTGCGACCGGCTATCGCTCTGCATTTACAGCGGTATTTGACTCCCATGTGACCTCTTTTATTGCAGGTCTGGTTCTGTGGGAATTTGGAACGGGTCCCGTTCAGAATTTTGCCACCATGTTGATCATTGGGACTGTCCTATCGATTTTCACAGCCGTTTTTATTACTCGAATTTTCTTTGACATGGTCACCGCGAACAATCCGAAGGAGCTGTCCATATGAACCACCGAATGTTTCGTTTTTTTGATCCGAAAACGGAAGTTAATTTCATTCGCTTTTTTCGGGCTTCTTTGCTGATTGCCGCTCTAGTTCCGATTATTGCTATCGCTGGGGTTTGGACCACAGGTCTTAACTGGGGTATCGACTTCAGTGGTGGCATGGAGATGCAGGTCCAATTTTCCAAGCCGGTTCATGCAGACGAAATACGAAAAGTTTTGGAAGAACTTGGTTACGGTAAAAATCAGGTCCAAGCTTATGGGGCCAAAGACAGCTATGAAATGCTGATTCGCGTGGAGCGTATGGATACGTTCTCAGAAGACGATGTTAAGCGCATAGAAAATTTGTTGGTGGGGCAACTGAATTCGGCAAGTGTCCAGGCTCATCCCAATAGCCAGGATCGGCTTTTAATCCGGTTGCCATCGGCGAATGATCAAAAGGCGCAAGAAGAGAAGTTGACAGCCATTCTTGCCGCTCACAGTGGATTTCGCACCCGCTCGATCCTGCATGAGGATTCTCAAAACAATTGGGTTGAATACAACGTGCTGTTCATGGGCGTATCCGACAAAGTGGCTGAAGCTTTGACGGCTGCCTTTGGTAAAGTAGAAGTGCGCCGGGTAGAGTTTGTGGATAGCCAGGTGTCAAAGCAGCTTCGAACCGATGGGGCCTTGGCGGTTTTTTACGCGATTTTGGCGATTTTGATTTACATTGCCATTCGCTTTGATTTGTTTTTTGCTCCGGGTGCGGTGGTATGCCTGATTCAGGATACCTTCGGCGCATTTCTCGTTTTTGTTTTAGGACGCTACGAGTTTGACTTGCCATCGGTTGCTGCCCTCTTAACCGTGGTTGGGGTGTCCATTAACAATACGATTGTGGTGTACGATCGGATTCGAGAGACGCTTCCCCCAGGAGATCGTTCTAAACTAGCTGAAAATACCATTCGCGATTGTGTGAACAAGGCTATTAATGACACGATGAGCCGAACGATTAACACATCGCTGACGGTGCTGTTTTCTTCGATCTCGCTTTGGATTTTTGCAGGCGGAGTGATTAAGAGCTTCGCAGCCGTTTTGACCATTGGCTTGGGCTTAGGAGCGTTCTCATCTACCTTGGCGGCACCTGCAACCTATTTGTGGATGGTTCATTATCTTGGCAGACGAGAAGGGCTTAACCGAGACGAAGGTCCCAAAGGCTATACACGCGAAGAAAAAGCTCGCGGAGTGGTGTAATATTAGACCTAATGCCTATGATGGCTGAAGGCGGATGCGTTGGCCGGGAATTCATTTGGACAAAATTTTCGGGTGACCACGTTTGGGGAATCTCATGGGCCTGGGATTGGGGTTGTGATCGATGGCTGCCCCGCGGGGACCGAGATTGTCATCTCAGAAATACAGGCCCAGCTCAATCGCCGTAGGCCGGGACAGTCCTCAATCACCACAACTCGTCAGGAAGCGGATGAAGTTGAAATCCTATCGGGTGTCTACCTGGGTCGGGCGACAGGAGCACCCATTGCAGCGTGGATTCGAAATACGAACCAAAGACCTGAAGATTATCAGGCGCTTGAAAATACGTATCGACCCTCCCACGCTGATTACACATATCAAGCCAAATACGGCCACCGGGATCCGCGTGGAGGAGGGCGTTCTTCCGCTCGGGAAACGGCTGCTCGTGTTGTAGCGGGAGCCATTGCGCAAAAAATCTTGAGCTCGATCGGGATTGAGGTGTTGGCTTATACGTCTCAGATCGGATCCATTCGAATGTACGATTCGCACGAAAAGGTAGAAGCTCATGCCATCGACCAAACTTCCGTTCGCTGTCCCGATCCTGAGCTTGCTCATGCAATGCAGCGCTTGATTGAGCAAGTTCGAGATTCTGGCGATACGATTGGAGGAGTGGTGACGGGTGTGATTCGAGGCTGCCCGGTGGGCCTTGGAGAGCCGGTCTTTGATCGTTTGCAGGCTGATCTGGCCAAAGCCATGTTGAGCATCAATGCTGCGAAAGGTTTTGATTATGGCTCTGGTTTTGAAGGCGTGATTCTTCGGGGTTCCGAACACAACGATGCATTTTTTGAACAAGATGGCAAAATCCAAACGCGCACCAATTTTTCGGGCGGTATTCAAGGAGGCATCTCCAATGGGATGCCTATCTATTTTCGGGTTGCTTTCAAACCGGTGGCCAGCTTATCCAAGGAGATAAGCGGTCGTCACGATCCTTGTGTGGTGCCTCGAGCGATTCCGATTGTTGAAGCGATGGCCGCCCTGGTTCTCGTGGATCACTATTTACGGCATTAACGTCAAAGGTTCGGTACGAAAGTTGCTCTTGCAAGAAATCTTCTTTGTAAAACCGACGATAGCCGCTGAGGATATCTTCGCGATCGAGCGCGTTGAGCGTATTGGGTAAGCGGTTTAAGAAAAAGCTTTCGTATCGTTGAAACTTGCGCGTGAATTCGAGTTGGACAATCTTTTCTTGATGTTGAGATCGCAATGCATACCGGCAACCTAGGGATTTCAACGGCTCATGCCGAGAGTGCGCGGTGAAGGTAAATAACGCCATATCCGTTCCCCATACATAGCGTTGGGAGATTTGGGTGTTTTGAGCGGTCAGCTTGGCATAGTTTGCTAGAAATGCGCGAGAAGCGCAGAAAAGGCCGTTGTAACAGATGGGTTTTTCTTCAATTTGAGATGCAAACTCTGGGATCAAGGCTTTAAAAAAATCGTGTTGACGAATCTTTTTCATCGGATACTCCGTGAAACAGCCAACACCTTGTTCTTTGGCTCTTGAAATCAATTCACAAAGGCCTGTTTCATCCCGGACCCAGCTGTCCGCGTCCATCCAGATGTAATAATCGTAACCCGGAAAATGCTCGTGCAAGTGAGGCCGAGCGGTACATCCTTTCCAACCGTTCCATTGACAGATGCGTGCTGGATTTTGGACAATCAGCTGAGGATCGATATCCCAGCCTGGATCCTTGATCTCGATGTCAAAATAGTCCTTAAGTGTTTGCCGATCGGGTTCGTTGAGGCCACAATCCAGGACTTTGATTGGGATACGGCAATAAAGTTGAGTGGCTTGAATGGATTCGATTAATTGAAATCCCAGCTCAAAATAAGGAGCATTTGAACTCATGCCTGTCACGATTGTCAGGCCAGGTTCTGGTAGGTCGTTCGAAGCCGTTTTCGGTTTGGCTGGGATCACTTGACTGAAACTGGGTTCAGGATGAAAAAGTGGCTTTGCATACTGCTCCAGCCGTTTGAGGGGGTATTCCCACTCTGGAAACCGTTTCTGTGCCTCTTTCATCAAAGCTTTATCGCGTTCAAATCGTCGAGCGGCTTGGTATTCAGAGGAGAGCTCTACCCAAGATGCTTTGTCGAGAGGCAAGCATGCTCTTCGTTCGCGGTATAGGTGAAAACGAATGCGCCAATAACGATAATCTTTCCAAAGGCTCATGCCTGGAAAAAAATGATTTCGAATCCGTGTCCAAGAAGGAATCCACAAAATCCAATCGGATAAAGCATATTGAAGCGCCTGAAGGAACCCGATTGAGGATGAGGATGTTTCTTTCGGTCGCTGCCGGTCTATCATGGGAGTGATCAGGTCCAGGTAAGTGTCTAAAACATCTTCCTGAGTGCGTAAGTAGTTTTGATAACCGGTGTCAGCGATTTGCTTTCGAAGGGATTCATTTTCGAACAACTCGATCAACCGGAAACCGAGTTCTTTTCCGTTCTTGACTCGCACGACCGATCCGCATGCTTCGATTAAATCGTCTATTTTATCCGTGAATGGCCCGACCATGCAGGGGATTTGTTTTGAGATGGGCTCCAAAACATTGTGTCCGCCGACGCTTTCTACAAAAGTTCCACCGATGAAAGCGAGATCTGCCGCATGAAATGACGAGTCCATCGTTCCCAATGCTTCGTTAAAACGAACGCTGGGATCGTGAACGAACAAAAATTTGGATGCTTGAAAAGTGGGTGGGTGCCTGGGAGCGATGATGAGTTTGGCATTTGGATATTTTTCTTTCAAAATACGGTGGGCTGTATGAATATCTTCGTATTCTCCAGGGTGTGTGCTGACAGCCAGCCAAGTCAACGAGTCCATTTCACACTCTTAAGGGATTTGATTTGTGTGGGTGGGATACCGAGTTGAACCAATTCGTCCATCTTTCGTTTGCTGGTGGTGATGGCGGTGGTGGTATTCCAGAGTGGCTTTAATCTTTTCTGAGCAAAGTTGGGAATGGAAGTGCAAAAAAAGCCCTCGTAGAGGCAAATCACTGGAACTTGGTAGAGTGAGCACATTCGCAGAAGCTTCACCTCTACGACGCTGGTATAGCTGAGCCATAGAATCGGTGGATTTTTAAAAAGCCTTCGAAGCTGAAAATAGCTTAGCCTGGCCAGGTGAACCGGAGTGGGCTGGAGATAGGAGCGATAAGCGTTTAAGTTCTGGTTCAACAGATCCCAAAAATTGGTGCTTAAAACAAAGTTTAACTTTGAATCGCGCGTGTGCAACGCGTCCAGTAGTGGGAGCAGGTTGATGAACTCTCCATACGCTCCTGCATGAACCCAAATACATCTGCTCATCTTCGTTAGTCTCTCAAACCCTTCGTTGTGTTTGATCGGCACGGGGAGAGGATCCTAGGCTTTGTTTTAAAACGAAATGTAGGATTGATTTTCAAAACCTTCATTGGTTACTCTGGTTGGATGCTGAAACTGATTTTTGCCACTTTACTGCTTTTGATGACCGCTTGCAGCTCATCTCATCCGAGTCAAGAGCTTGCTGGTTCGGATTACGGAATGGAAACCGATGGAAGCAATCGTGCGAATCGGTTTGTGCTGAAACGGGATGATGGAACCATATCGAGTCGATACTATTCCCATGGATGTCATTCGCTTCAACCAGGAGCTTCGTGTGAACTGTTGGTTGAATACATTGGAAGCGCCGGGATGCAAGGAAGCTCCCTAGGCGTTCAAGTCCTACCGAAAGGAGCCTTTCGCTTTTCAGGGATAGACGCTTGTCCAAAAATTTCGCCCACAAAGCAGACTTGTGTGCTGACACTCACCCACAATTCGGGGGCCTCTGCCTTGGGTAGTATTCGGGTCTATGCTCAGAAACCTTCGAGAACCATCGCTTTGATCAATATCCAGAGCAGTTCGCAGAATCAAGTCTCGGAGGAGATCGGGACCAGCGATTTGATCAATATCGGTACGGCTGTCTTCGGCCCAGTGGCAGGAGATGAGGTGGAAAAGCTGCTAGGAATACAGCCCAATGGAGAGATCTTAAACGACTTAAGCGAACTATCGGCCCAAGTATCGGCCATTTCATCGACAGTGAATCAAATTTTGAACGATGTGGAGCAGATTGAAAACATCGATATTTTGGAATTCTCTGCGTTGGAGCAAAGTATTCAAGACAATAATTTGAAGACTCAACTGGAGGCTTTGAATCAGAACACTTTGGGTGGAGCTGAAGTTTATGCTGGTTTTGAAAGTGCGATCATTTCAGGAACTTGCCCTCTGAACCAGGCACCTCAATACCTTTACCCTTCTGCTGCTCAGATTGCCTCCACGCCCGCTTATCTATCGGGCGTCTATCAGGCCTTAGGGTGCGATACTACGGCGCAAAGTACAACTTGTTCAAGCTTGAATTCCGCTTTGAGCGATGCGACGAATCTGGCCCAAGGCGTCGGGCGTTTTGATCAAGCTCTGTTCCAAGCCGTGAACAGCCTCATTCAAGCTAACCTCAAAGCCCAATTTTCAATCCAGCAATTTCAATCCAATAATGAGAGCATCGTCGCTTACGGCACTCTCATCGCCCAGACGCTTCAAAAATCTTACAACATGATTCATACGGCCCTTTCTCTTTCTCAGGTTTCTCATTCGCCTCAATTTCCGGGTCTCATTATTCCCATTGCTTCTCCGCAGATGTCGCCTAATTTTACCTATACCCAAAATAAAGAGGCTCTGGACCAATACTTCACGGATCTGGGCAACCAGCTTCAAGAAGATTTCTACGCTGCCGTGATGACGGATAACCCCGGTGACCCGACGCAGCTTTGGCCCAATAACACGAGCGCGAGTTTAAGCCCTAAATTGATCGCTTCGGGCTTAAATGCCATTCCATCCGGAGTCGCTTCGTGGGTCAGCACTTGCAACCTCTATGAGTGGGCGGGGGCCTTGACACCAGAGGATTATACTCCAGGAAGTGTGCAAAAAATCTGTTCAGCAACGGGGATGATTAACTCAACCGTTCCCAATCCACCGGCTGTTCCGGTAGACTACCAAGGGCAATTAAATGCGACCAAATTATCTGCCAATTGTTATTATCAAGGCAGAGAAAATGACTCCTCTATTTTATGGACTCAATGTCAAGCGGACGCTTCTGGAGCTGTGGCTACGCAAGCGAATATCCATGCTGCCTTAACCGGAAACCCCTATCTAGAATGCGATAACCTAGCCAATGTAGCAAACGCTCTTCCCAGTGCCTTGGGGCCAAGCTCGGTCGGGAGTATCAGCGGTTCTGTGGCGAACAGTCTTGCCGGTAGTGCAACGATTGCGTTGAATCTGCAAACGATTCAAGGCCCTTACGCACAGAAGATACTGGCTTCGGAACCGATCGGAACACAAGGCTGCCAAACGGTCGGTGGCTATTATGGTAATACAGGCTCGGTTCAAGTGATTCCGTTGCAAATTGAGCTGATCAATGGCGAGATGCTGAAGTTGGCTTTAGGATACGGTGTCTCAGGGAATGTAACGAATTACCAGCAAGTGTGTGCGCGTGATATCTGCACTCAGGAGGCTGTTGGATGCAATTTAACCAGTTACGCGGTTCTGCAGTGCTTGTCTTCTAGCCAGTATACGAGCGCTTCTTGCTCCGTGCAGAGTAATGGCTCACTACTGTATACGACGAATTCAGGGGTTCAGGTGTCTCTCGCTCTGTCCAGCAATGGTACGAGTGCGTTCAACGTTTCGGTTCGATTGGGTAATCAGGCTCAATGTTTGCTTGCAAGCGATTGCTCGAATGGCTTGGTTTGTGCGGCATTCAGCAATCAGTGCGGTTGTACAGACTCGTCTCAATGTCTGGATTCAGACTTAGCGGTCTGCAATACCCAGGCGAATCAGTGTGTTCAATGCTTGAACTCGAGCGATTGCAGAGGTTCGGTTCCAGTTTGCGATACGGGAGCGAATCACTGTGTGGCGTGTTTGCAAAACTCGGATTGCAGTGGGAATTCCGATACTTGCACGCATCAATCGTGCGAGTGTGGCAGTTTGGGAGGAGCTTGTGGAAGCACGAGTTGTATCGCTGGACAATGCGCTTGTGGCGATATGACCTATGGCGATGGATATTGCCCGGCCAATCAGAGCTGCGAAATATTCTTGGTGGCAGCTCGGGTTGAGCACCGCTGTCGATAGCATTCGTTTTTATTAACGACTGGCGGCTCTAGAGCCCCAAGAGGCTCTTGCAGAGTTTAGGTCCTCGAGAGATTCAATCGAACTCGAGAGGGCTGTTTCGTTGCTTAAGTCTAGAAAAGTGCTGTCGAGGATCGGACTGCGGATCGGCTGCAACCACTGGTAATATTCTTGAAATCGCCGAAGAATGCTTCGAGTGCTATTCGTTTGTAAGGAGCCTGTATCGAGATCATCGTTGAGCCAGTGCGCCATCTGTTCGCGCTGTTCCAAAGAAACAGTGTTCCCAGCGCTTAGCAGTGGCTCGAGACCAATCCTGAAAATCGATTGGATTCGTTCTCTGTGGATCATTTCATTGTAAAGTCTAAGAAATAAACGAGGTATTTCGGAGGTGTTTTGCAGAAGCAGGATGTTGCCGCGATCCACCTCGCCTTGAAATGCATCCATCAATTGATCGATCTGTTCGCCACGGATAGGTATATTGGCTTGCTCTAAAGACGCGATGCCTTCGTTGAGAATCGTGAAAAATCCAGCTTGAATCGTATTGAAGATGAGTTCGCAGAGAGCCTGATTTGAAGAGCGTAAGTCAGGATGGGATTGCGCTTGAGCGAGATCATCAAACAGCAATTGAACCTCATTTTCGAGTTCTGAGTTCAGTTCTAATTCGGTGCTTAGAAAATGAAATCGATCCTGTATTCGTTCCTCGGTTGCGAGATCCCGCACTTGCAGTTCCGTCGTAATAATTTGGCGTAAAATCGCTCTTTGAATTTCGGGTTCCAAAAAAGAATCATTGGGCTCATTGCCGGTATTGTACCCTAGAGAAATATCCAGCTCGTTTTCGGAGGCTCTGGAAGTATTGAGCCCATCATCGTTGGCGAAAAGAATAGATGAGAGGGACAGAAAAATTATTTTGATCAGTGAATTATTCATAAATTTGATGATTTTATAATTTGATTTTATATTTTTGTAAATTGTAATTTTGATTTATTTTTACTGGATTTGAAAATACTGCGCCTCCCAGACTGATTCAGTGAACGATCTCGGATTATTCAAGAGCTTCGCTCTGAACCTGCTTATGCTTCCAGTATCTTTACCTCCTCAGCTACTTCCGCTAGAGTGCCTACATGAAGCGCCTTCCAGATAATACGGCTGATTTCCCAAAGCTTATTAAAAACAATTGCGTTTATGTTGATAAAACCGAGCAGCTTTATCATCTCCTAACCGGTTCAGGGGACAATTTCTTTCTCTCAAGACCCAGGCGTTTTGGAAAAACCTTGCTCATTTCGACCCTGGAACAAATTTTTTTAGGTCGTCGAGAGCTCTTTGAGGGTTTATGGATTAGTCAAAGCGATTATACTTGGCCGAAACATCCTGTCCTGCGCATCAGCCTGGTTGAAATGGGCGTGAGTTCCCCAGAAGAGTTTGAAGATCGTTTGGTTCGCCATTTGAAGAAAAAAGCGGCCGAAGCTGGGGTCCATTTGGAGAGGAATCTAAGCTCTGCGGAATGTCTCGCGGCTTTGGTAGAAGGCCTTGCCAAGCAAAATTCTGTGGTGTTGTTGATTGATGAATACGATGCACCCATACTTGCGCATATCGAGAATCCGCTCCTTGCTGAGGCCATACGAGCGGTTCTGAAGTCTTTCTACGGAGTCATTAAAGCCCTGGACAGTCATTTGCGCTTCGTTTTTCTCACCGGTGTTACTAAGTTCAATAAAACGTCTATTTTTTCGGGGCTTAATAATCTGTTGGATTTGACTCTGGACGACCGATCCGCCACTTTACTAGGTCTTACCCTGGAGGAGCTGCAAAACTTTTTCGCCGATCACATCCGCAAAGCGATCGATCAAGGCACTCTCTCAAGAGTCGATTTTATGCAATCGATGCAAGATTGGTACAATGGATATCGCTTTTCGCCTTATCTTCCAACTCGCGTCTATAATCCTTGTTCCGTGATTCGTTGTTTGCTCTCAGGGCGCTTTGAAAACCATTGGTCACAAACTGGGACTCCGAGTTTTCTGGTGAAGCTGGTTCAGGAGAAGAACTATCCTATTCTAGACTTAGAAAATTTAGTTTTATCAGACGAAGATCTGGGCACTTTTGACCTTGATCGAGTTCAACTACCCGCCTTGTTGTTTCAGACTGGTTGTTTGACGATCCAAGATTACGATCCAGAGACAGCTCTCTATACTCTCAGGTTTCCTAACCAAGAAGTCACTCAGTCCATGATGCGTATCTTAGCGCCTTTATTCACTTCCCCGATCGAAAAAGCGACCTGCAGGATGAGGTGATTTTAATCTTGATGGGTAACGATGTGGATACCATTTTGCCGATCGGGGAATGGATTGCTTCGTCGGCTACGCCTCCTTGCAATGACGATGTTCCAGTCTCACGAGCCCCCTATGAGCTTTTCTTGCGATGTTCTAGAGCGTTTCGGTAAAGAGCAGTTGCTGGACAGCGGCTTTAAAGAACTCAGGAGACCAGATATCCAGAACGGAGGAATTTCGTAAAAATGGAGAAAGATCTTTCTTGGCTTCGATGAGATCGGTTTGGTCAATGCGTTCCAGGAGTCTTTTCAGAAGCTTATCGGCGTTTAAGCACTCTTGTTCTTGATAGTGTCCGCTTTGTCGTAGCCGAGCTTCCAGGTGCTTCAAATGAACGGGAATTCCGCGGCCGATGAACCAAAGCATATCATACCAATCACGTCCTTTGACGCGCTTCTTCCAAGACCGGCACAGCACGGCATGCAGCTTTCCAGCAAAAAGGCAGGGCTCCGAATAGACACGAACGCCAAACTGGAGTGGCTTTAGAACATACTGGGAGTCTGTCTCAAAATCAGGAGGCGGATCGGTATCGATCTCTAATTTCACGACTAAACTGTCTAGGTGATGAAAGGGTTTGTTGAGTCCAATCTGCAGAACGTGTTCAGAGGTATTCGTTTTCAGAAAAGCAGACAGAATAGCCGATTCTTTTGTTTTTACCTTTTGATTGATCGATACGTTTAACCCGAAGCTCTGTAATTCTGTGCTGAGTGCCTTTTCGTAGCGCTTAAATGAAAAAGAAGGGTCTTTTTTCAAGAGTGAGAAGTCCAGATCTTCGCTGAATCGGTCCAGGCCGTATAGGATTCGCAAGGCAGTGCCACCATAAAAAGCGGCATGCTCGAAAAATTTTGCTCGCCATAACCCCAATAAAGCAATCTCTTGGATAATTTCCTTAAGGGCGTTGCGGTAATCGGTTTCGGAGACGAGTGAATAGCGCTGGACTAGATTTTGTAATGCGGTGTTCATAGAGATTCCAGAAGACGAACATTCGGGTTTCGATATTGAGAAGCAATTTCTTTGAGTAAACTCGAGTCTAGGTTTTGAAGGGTTTCGGATTCCAGTCTCAGGTCATCGACTAGGTAAGTATGAAGCGTGAGTTTGGAAGAGAAAAGCTTCTGACGAGCGACCAGATCCGAGAGTGCTTTTTCTGCAGAGGCGATCAGAAATTGGTTGTTGTGTAAGACTCCTACGGAGTAACGCGAAAAAGAGAGATGCTGATAGCGAAAACACCCAAGAGGAGTATCAAAACCTTTGCTTTTTTGAGTGGTTGCGCAGGTTAACACCGGGGTTCGCTCAGGAATAAGCCCGTAATAGCTCAGGGCATACTCGTAGGAAATATAAGAGGGGCCATAAATCAAATTGGCCAGTGCCTCTAAACAGACAGGTTCTTGGCGTTGCGAATCTCCTGCAATGTACAGGCCTTTCTTGACTCGTACCAGAGATTGGTTTTTGAGAAGGTGTTTAATCTTGTCTCTTGGGTTTCGGTAGCCCTTGAGCTGTTCGATCAGAGATACGTAGTCTATGTGGCTTCGAATAAATTTCATAATACAACCAGTAAGTATGAGAATGTCATACATATTGGTTGATTTCAATGAATTGTTCTCCGAACCTCAATCACTTTCCCCAAAATGGAAACCCGTTCAGGATCAAGGATCATCGGATCGTAATTTTGATTCATCGGCATGAGGCCGATTTGGCTGGTAAAGCGTTTGAACTTTTTCACCGTTGCGGAATCGCTATCCACGAGCGCGACCACAATATCGCCATCGTTGGCAGAGCTTTGTTGCCGAACAATCACAATATCTCGATCTAAAATTCCTCCCTCCATCATGCTGTGACCCGCGATGCGCAGAGCAAAGCACTGAGAAGATTGGTTCGAATTCGATACCATGACGTAATCTTCAATATTTTCATTGGCCAGCAAAGGTGTTCCAGCTGCGACACGGCCGAGCAATGGAACCTTGAAGATGGAGCCGATATTTTGGGTCAATTGCCAGCTACGGCCAATCCTATCGCTGTTCTTCAAAAATCCCTTACGCTTCAACGCCTTGAGGTGCTGATACGCCGTAGGGCGAATGATCCCTAAGCGTGTCGCAACATCCTGAATGGAAGGAGACAGCGACTTTTCCTCCCAAAATTCCTCAATCACCTTCAAGGCTCGCTTTTGCTTTTCGGTTAAATCGCTCATCAAGCACAAGTTGCATACGTTTGTATGTATGTCAACCCAGACAATGACTTTACCTTAGCGCGTGCTTCCGCTAGGCTGGGACCTATGCGGCGCCTTCCGGATACCATTGATGATTTTAAAAAGTTGATCGAAGAGAATTACCTCTACGTTGATAAAACCCGTCACTTGTATGAATTATTGACCGGGTCTCCTCAAAAATTTTTTCTCTCTCGGCCTAGGCGTTTTGGGAAAACCTTGTTGGTCTCAACTCTCGAACAGATTTTCTTAGGCAATCGAGAGCGATTCAAAAATCTTTGGATCGATCAAAGTGACTACACTTGGACCAAGCACCCGGTACTGCGCATGAGTTTGATCGAAATGGGCCTAGCTTCCCCCGAACAGTTCGAGGAACGCTTAGTTCGAAATTTAAAACAGAAAGCCACTGCCGCTGGTATTCTTTTGCCGGATGGTTTGAGTTCAGCAGAGTGTCTGGCCAGTCTGGTTCAAAATCTTTCGCAAAAGAACTCGGTTGTTTTGTTGATCGATGAATACGATGCTCCCATTCTGGCGCATATCTCCAATCCAGCCTTGGCGGAAGAGATGCGGACTATTTTGAAGTCGTTCTACGGCGTCATTAAAGCTTTAGACGCCCACCTGAGATTCGTATTTATCACCGGCGTCACCAAATTCAACAAAACATCGATTTTTTCCGGTATCAATAACCTGGAAGACTTAACTCTGAGCGAACAAGCCGCTACGCTTTTGGGGATTGAGTTAGAAGAATTAAAGCTCTACTTTTCGGAACACATCCAAGCCGTCGCCCATAAACATCGCTGCTCTTGGGAGAAGCTCTGCTTGACTCTGCAAGAGTGGTACAATGGCTACCGATTTTCTCCTTACTCCGAGAAAAAAGTTTATAACCCCAGTTCGGTTCTGAAGGCGCTCAATCGGGGGCAGTTTGAAAATTATTGGTCACAAACCGGAACTCCCAGCTTTCTCGTCAAACTTATTCAAGAGAAAAACTATCCCATCTTAGATTTAGAAAATCTCATTTTATCGAGCGAAGACTTGGGGGCCTTTGATATTGAGCAAATTCAGTTGCCCACACTATTGTTTCAAACCGGCTATTTAACGATTCGAGACTATGATCCGGATAGCGCGCTCTGCCAGCTTGCATTTCCAAACCAAGAAGTGACTCAGTCG
The DNA here is from genome assembly GCA_016000045.1 of Myxococcaceae bacterium. Classification (NCBI taxonomy): domain Bacteria; kingdom Pseudomonadati; phylum Myxococcota; class Myxococcia; order Myxococcales; family Myxococcaceae; species Myxococcaceae bacterium. The sequence continues at coordinate 244,553 of JAECQY010000001.1, forward strand.
ATGATCCGCGTATTAGCCCCTATGCTTACTCGACAAGACTCTTTCGCTCCTTGGCAACAGTTGGCTAGCAGACTTAAGCGTGACTTGCTCCAGAATAATCTGAACGACTTCTGTTCCCGTCTGAGACCCTTCTTTGCGGACATCCCCTACGATCTGCATATTCCCTTAGAACGCTATTACCAAACTGTGTTCTACATGCTGATCAAATTCATGGGGGCCGAAATAATGACCGAAGAAAGAACCAATATCGGTCGAATTGACGCGGTTCTCCAAACGCCTACCCACACGTATATTGTCGAGTTAAAAATGGGCCAGTCTGCCCAAGAAGCCTTGGAGCAAATCCGGCAGAGGCAGTACGCTGAAAAATACCAACTCTCGGGCAAGTCGCTGATTGCTTTAGGGCTAGCATTCGATCCAGTCACTAAAAATATTATAGATCAAGCTTGGCAACAGCTATAGACGCCTCTACACCGAGATGGCAAGTGTTAAGCAGGTGCGAATTTGTCAAAGTTCCTGATTCTCCGCGGATTCGATGATTTCGAACCAATAGTATCGCTGATCTGGGCCGGGAGATAGACGGGAGATGTTTCGATACCCAAAGCCTTCGTAATGCGGCAAATTGCGTGCGTATTCGAGCACGGTTAGGCAGCCTTGAGCGGGGTCGGTGTCAACGACCAGATTCACGTGTCCGCCCGATGGGGAACGGCTAAGCCATAGGATACCCGGTCGAGCATCGCTGAGCTTGAAGACGTTGATCGGTTTTAGCAGCCTTTTCAGGTTGGGTATGTGCCAATAGTTTTCAAAATCCTCGGTGCTGTAAGGCCTCTGAGCACCGATCAGCTTCGAAATCCAGGAAGAGCAATCTTGAGGCCCCCATCTTTTGCCAAAAGGTCCGTTTTTAAAAAAGCGCGTATCTTGCCTTTGGCCACCAAAAGCGTAGCCGCCGTGCACAAAGCGAAACTCGTTTTGTTCGATAAAATCGCTTTCATGAAGTGTTGAAAGCCATTCAAAAGGCATGGGAGTGCTATGATAGAAAGGGGAATCGTGAACATCGAGGGTTTGATTGAGAGTTTTTAAGATCAATACCAAACTGGCTTTCATCGCCAAGTCATCCAGATTGCTGGCATCCATCCAGCGTGGCTTTTCCCAGGCATTCCGCATGAATTCTGGCAATTCGCCGACCGTCAATTGAGAACCAAATCGATTGAAAAAAGATTTGGCATGATGCAAAATGACGATGAGTTTATGAGTTCGAAAGCTCCAGCCCGCTTGGGTATCCGATGAAATAGCTTGGGCGTGTTGTTCAAAAAGCTTCAGATTCTTTTGGATCCGTTCGGCAACAGCGAATGGAAGAGATTCGATGTTGTGCGCCGCATCTCGAATTCGATGTTGAAGAGCCTGAATGGCTGTTTGGGTACGCCTTCGAAACTCCGCTTCTTCGAGTCGTGCTTCCGATACGAGAGAGAGCGATAAGGCAAGGACGGACAAAATCATGCATCCAAAGATAGAGGAAGGATTGGGCAAGTCAACGGATGAAGCCAAGGTGCTACAAGAGAGCCTGAGAGGCTGCTTTTAGATCATTTATACCCGGAGCTCCATTGACAAGTCAGAAAAAGGATCCCTATACTCCCCCTTTCAAATAGGAACCCTAACAAGATGCCTACAATCAATCAGCTCGTCCGCAAAGGGCGCAAACAAGTCAAAGAGCGATCAGACGCTCCCCATTTGGAAGAATGCCCACAAAAGCGTGGTGTGTGCACCCGTGTGTATACGACAACCCCGAAGAAGCCGAACTCTGCGCTTCGTAAGGTCGCTCGTGTGCGCTTGACGAACGGCATGGAGGTGACCACCTACATTCCGGGCGAAGGGCATAATCTGCAGGAGCATTCCGTGGTCCTGATCCGCGGGGGTCGAGTCAAAGATTTGCCAGGGGTTCGCTATCACGTGGTTCGTGGTGCTTTGGATTCCGTAGGTGTCAGCAACCGTAAGCAAAGTCGTTCGAAATACGGTACGAAAAAAGGTAAATAAGTATGCCAAGACGTCGCGAAGTTCCCAAACGTGTTATTCATCCTGATCCTAAGTTTGCCGATCGTTTGGTGAGCAAATTTGTCAATGTGATTATGCAAGACGGCAAAAAATCCATTGCAGAAGGGATCATCTACGGGGCTTTCGAAGCCATCGAAAAGAAGATGACCGAAGATCCAATCAAAGTGTTTAAACGAGCTCTTGAAAACGTCAAACCTCAAGTAGAGGTTCGTTCGCGGCGAGTCGGGGGAGCGAATTACCAAGTTCCTGTGGAAGTGCGCGCAGAACGCCGTGTTGCTTTGGCGTTTCGATGGTTGCGTGATTTTTCGGCTTCTCGTGGCGAGCGTACGATGCGCGATTCTTTGGCTGGAGAAATCATGGATGCGGCATCGGGTCGGGGTGGTGCTGTGAAAAAGCGCGATGATACCCACCGTATGGCAGAAGCAAACAAAGCATTTGCTCATTATCGTTGGTAATTTAGGAAATGGGATTTTAGGTTATGGCACGGGATATTCCACTCGAACGAATTCGTAATATTGGTATTGTGGCGCATATTGATGCGGGTAAAACCACAACAACCGAACGCGTTTTGTACTACACGGGCAAGAGTCATAAAATCGGTGAAGTGCACGATGGTGCTGCTACTACCGACTACATGGCCCAAGAACGTGAACGTGGGATTACCATCACTTCGGCTGCGGTTACGTGCGAGTGGAAACGTCGAGAGGATCCCAAAGCCCCTGTGCATCGGATCAATATTATTGATACCCCCGGTCACGTGGATTTTACGATCGAAGTTGAGCGCTCGATGCGCGTACTCGATGGTGCCGTGACGGTGTTTGACGGTGTGGCCGGTGTTGAGCCTCAGTCTGAAACCGTTTGGCGCCAGGCGGATCGCTACGGTGTTCCGCGTATGTGTTTCGTGAACAAGCTTGATCGGACCGGAGCAAATTTTTTCCGTTGCGTAGACATGATCCGCGATCGTTTGAAAGCTCGAGCTTCTGTCATTGCTCTTCCAATTGGAGCGGAAGCTACTTTCGTTGGGATCATCGATTTGATTCGGATGCGGGCTTTGATTTGGCAAGCGGATGATCTCGGTGCGCATTACGATGTCACAGACATTCCGGCTGAACTGGTTGCGCAAGCCCATGAGTATCGCGAGAAACTCATGGAAGATTGCGCCGATTGCGATGATAGTTTTGCAGAAAAATTCTTGGAAGGTCATGAAGTGACCGAAGAAGAGATCATTAAAGCCTTGCGTGCCGGGACAATCGCGGCAAAAATCGTCCCCACCTTCTGTGGCTCTGCTTTCAAAAACAAAGGCGTTCAGTTCATGTTGGACTGCGTTCTTGATTTCTTGCCCTCGCCGGTGGACATTCCAGCGGTCAAAGGCAAGTTGGAAAATGGCGAAGATGCCATGCGAGAAGCAGACGACAAAGCGCCTTTTTCAGCGCTCGCTTTTAAAATCATCAACGACAAGTACGGTCAATTAACCTTTATTCGTGTCTATTCCGGTGTTCTTGCCAAAGGCGATACCATTGTGAACATGCGTTCCGGAAGAAAAATTCGGATCGGTCGTTTGGTTCGTATGTTTGCGGACAAGCGAGAAGATATCGAGGAAATTGGCGCGGGCGGTATTGCCGCAGCCATCGGCTTAGAAGCTACGACGGGCGATACGATTTGTATGCCTGAGAACCCAATTATTTTGGAATCCTTGGAAATTCCTCCGGCGGTTGTCAAGTTGGCGATTGAGCCCAAAACCAAAGCCGATCAAGAAAAGATGGGAATTGGTTTGGGTAAATTGAGCGCAGAGGATCCTTCTTTGCGTTTGAGCGTAGACGATGAAACCGGTCAAACCACGATTGCTGGAATGGGTGAACTTCATCTTGAAATTATTGTCGATCGTCTAAAGCGTGAATTTTCGGTGGAAGCCAACGTTGGTAAGCCTCAAGTGGCCTATCGCGAAACCATTACGCGAAGCGTGGAGCAAGAAGGCAAGTACATCAAGCAGTCGGGTGGTCGAGGCCAGTATGGTCACGTCTGGGTGCGTATTGAGCCGAATGAGACCGGTAAAGGCTTTGAGTTTGTGAATGAAGTCGTGGGAGGGGCGGTTCCAAAAGAATACATTCCTGCCATCAAGAAAGGCTCGGAAGAAGCGCTTACATCCGGTATTCAGGCAGGCTATCCAGTCGTCGATATTAAAATTACCTTGTTTGACGGCAGCTATCATGACGTTGACTCCAATGAAATGGCCTTTAAGATTGCGGCTTCGATGGCCTTTAAAGAAGGTGCTAAAAAAGCAGGTCCGATCATCTTGGAGCCCGTGATGAAGACAGAAGTCATTACGCCAGAAGAATGGATGGGAGATGTCATCGGTGATTTGAACAGCCGTCGTGGACGTATTACCGGAATGACCGAACGCAGTGGCATGAAGGTTGTCGAAGGGAATGTCCCCCTTGCGGAAATGTTCGGTTATGCCAATGATCTTCGTTCAAGAACGCAAGGACGTGCGACTTATACGATGGAATTTAGCCACTATGAACAAGTCCCGAATAACCTGGCTCAGGAAATTGTGGTCAAGTCGGCCGGTGTGTAAAGCGATTCAATAGATTATTTAAGGAGAGATTCGATGTCAAAAGAGAAATTTACCCGCGATAAACCCCACGTCAACGTTGGGACCATTG